>JAJXUB010000029.1 GCA_021783215.1 Actinomycetes bacterium
TCGCGCACCTCACCGATCCGCATGGCACACCACGAGCCGGGCAGCACGGCTGCGCGGCGCTTCTCCGGCATGGCTCGGACGATGACCTCGAGCTCCTCCACCGTCACCGGCCGGATCTGCCGCACCCGAGCCACCGAGCTGTCGCCCGCCGTCAAGGCATACATGAGCATGGAGCTGGCGAGGGGACTCGAACCCCTAACCCCCTGTTTACAAGACAGGTGCGCTACCGATTGCGCCACGCCAGCGCGCGGCGCCCTCGGGAGCCGTGCGTGCAGCACGGTACCCCGTCGGGGCTCACCGTCCGAAGAGGACCTTGTTGAGGAAGCGCTGCAGCGAGGCCGTCGTCGACCAGCCCCACTGGCCCGTGACCGGCGCGCCGACGACGTGCTGCACCGAACCCGTCGTCAGCGGGCCGATGATGCCGTCCGGAGTCGCGCCGACCTTGCTCTGGAGCCGCTTGACGTCCGACGTGCTCCACCAGCCGTCGACCAGGGACCCGGTCCACTGCTCCACCGCGCCACGCGTCAACGGCCCGATCTGACCATCGACGACGAGCGGGCGGGCAGACCCCCGCGAGGCCTGCGCCACTGCGGCCGGGGTGGGGGAGGCGGTCGCCGGTACAGACTGGGCCGTGGGCGTCGCCACGTTGGTCGCGGTCGCCGTGGGAGCCGGCGCCGGCGTGCTCGGCGACGTCGTTGTGGGTGTCACGGATGCCGTTGTCGTGCTGGCGGTCGTGGCGAGGCCGTTGGCGAGCGTCAGTCCGGCGCGGACTCCGCAGGTGGGCCATGCGCCCGGCCCCTGCACCTTGAGCACCCTCTGGGCGATGAGGATCTGCTGGTCCTTCGTCGCCTTGTCTGCGGTCAGGGCGTACGCACTCCCACCGAAGCCGGTCCATGTCGCCGGCCAGAACTGCAGCCCGCCGTAGTAGCCGTTGCCTGTGTTGATGGCCCAGTTGCCGCCGGACTCGCACGCGGCGACGGCATCCCACACGGTCCCCGCGGCGCCGGCGGAGGAGGCCGCGAGCATTCCGGCGCCCACCGCCGCCGTGGCGGTGAGGGCGGCCGTCGCGACGACACGGCGGAGCCGCCCTCGAGGAGCCGGGCCTGCCGGGAACTCTGGCGCGAACAACATCGTGGTCCTCCCCGGCGCTCCGCTCCCACACAGGAACGTCCACCGCTACTCGGCACGGGCCGCACGACGCGGACCCCGGGAAGGACCGTACGCCACACTGGTAACAATCTTCAATCCAGTCACACGAATTACATGGGTGTGATTAAACAAAATCGCCAGTATGCCGAATATTCTGCGGCTCCTCCATCCTTGAGCCGTGTTTCTTCACCTCGCCAACGCGCCGGCTCTGCCGGCGCCGAAGGCCATGCGTCGGGGCGAGCGTGCCCTGTGGCCGGAACGCCCGGCCCCCGAGTCGGGGGCCGGGCGTTCCGGCGGCGCGGTCGGTCAGAGCGCGCGGTTGAGGTAGCGCTGAAGGTAGGTCGTCGTCTGCGGTCCCCAGATCCCGTCGACGTCGGCCCCGACGATGGCCTGGAGACGACGGACGTCGTCGCTGCCGAAGGAGCCGTTGACCGAGCCGCGGACCTTGGCCTCGAACGCCCTGGTGTCGGCGACTGTGAACCCGGATCGACCGGGACGCCCGATCCATCGGTGGATGGCCGCGTTGGTCTTCGGACCCCGGATGCCGTCGACGACGAGCCGGTCTGCGGATGCGCGGAAGCTCGACGCCCGCCAGAGGTAGGTCCGGGTCGCGGAGCGGGACACGGTCGCCGGCGCGGAGGCGGACGCCGCCCCGCCATTGGCCCGCGTCAGGCCGGCCCGGACGCTGCACACGGGCCAGGCACCGGGACCCTGGGAGGCGAGGACCCGCTGCGCGACGGTGATCTGAGCCGCACGGGAGGCCCCGTTGGCGGTCCGGGCGTAGGCGCCACCGCCGTAGCCGAGCCACGTCGAGTAGGAGAACTGGAGCCCTCCGTAGAACCCGTTGCCGGTGTTGATCGCCCAGTTGCCGCCGGACTCGCACGCGGCGACGCCGTCCCAGACGGAGTAGGCGCTCGCCGAGGACGCGGTCGCCAGGCCGGCCCCGACGCTGGCGGCGCCGACGAGAGCGACACCGGCCGCGCGGTTAGCCGTACGGTTCGAACGCACAGCGGCGTGCTTCGGGCTGTAGAACATGGCTTTCCTTCCGGGGGAGACCGCAGTGACCGGTCAGGGGGCCGCCGGGGCAGGTCCGGCGGTGGTCGTCATCGACCTCGGTCATGCGGAAGCGGGCTGGCCGCTTCCCTGCAGGATAGGTGCGGCCCTCGAATATCTCAAACAGATCACGAAAATGCATAGAAATGGTGACGGGACCGCGCCCCGCGGCCGCGGTCACCCGACCGGCGTCGGCAGGATCCCTCCGAACGTCGGCGGCCCGGTCAGCGGCCACCACCAGGAGTGCCCTCGGACGAGGAGGATGGCGACGGCGGCCACGGCGAGCAGGGCCAGGAGTGCGGCAAGGACCTGAGCCGCCCCCGGCGATCCCGTCAGCCCGCGGACGATGCTCCGCGCCCCGCGTCGCTCGCTGGACCCACCCGGCCCCCACCAGCCGATCCATACGGCGACGAGGGCGCCGACACCGAGCGCGACCGGGTCGAGCGGTGACGCGCCCGTTCCTCGGACCGCCCGGAGGACGAGCGCGGTGCACAACACCGTCGAGACACCGACGAGGGCCGGCAGGACCATGGCGACGACCGCGGAGAGCACGGCGGCGACGACGTGCCACGGACCGGAGGCGACGACGACGGGAACGTCGCTGCGCCGGACGCCGTTGCGGTGCCGGCGCAGGACGAGCGCGGTGACGGACCGGTCGGCGACCCGGGCGACCGCGGAGAGGACAAGCACGAGGAGGGCGGCGGCGACCGGGGCGAGGGCCGCGGCGGTGGCTAGGGCAACGGCGAGGACGGCGAGGACGCCACTGCGGTTGGGTCGCCCGATCCGTGGGTCGACGTGCGGGCTCCCCCCGGCCCAGCGCACCGGGCTCGCCGGGCGTGGCGCCGAGGTCGGTGGTCTCGGCGCGAGGGGTTCGGACGGCACGTGGGCCGTCGGCGGGGCGGTCGGCAGCGCCGCTGTCGCCGCGGCCGCCGTGCCGACCGGCAGGACGGCCGTCGGGTCGCTGCCCCCGGCATACGCCTCGAGCCCGGTGAGCACGGAGCCGACGTCCGGCCGCGAGGCGGGGTCGGGGTTGAGCGCGGCTGCCAGAAGGACGGCCAGGCCCGGTGCCATGCCGGTCAGGTCGGGGTCACCTCGCGAGACACGTCCGAGGATGACGTCCATCGGCCCGGTGCCGAACGGCGGGCGGCCCAGCGCGGCGAACGCGACGGTCGCGGCCCAGCCCCACCAGTCGGTGGCCTCGGCGACCGGCTGTCCGCCGACGACCTCCGGGGAGAGGTAGCCCGGCGTTCCCATGACGAGGCCGGTCGACGTCAGTCGTATGTCATCGGCGATGTGGGCGATCCCGAAGTCGATGAGGACCGGGTCGCCGTCGAGGATGAGGACGTTGCCGGGCTTGACATCCCGGTGGATCACGCCGGCGGCGTGGATGGCCCTGAGCGCGTCGGCCAGCCCCCGGGCGAGCCGCACGAGCGCCGGAGGCTCCAGCGGTCCGTGATCCCGGACAACGTCGTCCAACGGCGGCCCGGGAACGTAGCGGGTGACGATGAACGGCCTCGGCCCGTCGATGTCCGCATCGAGCACGGCGGCGACGCCGGGGTCGCGGATGCGCTCGAGAGTCGCCACCTCACGGCCGAGCCGTTGCCGCGCCACCGGGTCATGGGCGATGTATGGGCGGAGGATCTTCATCGCGACGGCCCGGCCGTGGCGGTCCAGGGCGAGGTGGACGACGCCCATGCCCCCCTCGCCGAGCTGCTGGACCAGCCGGTAGCCACCGACGACGGAGTGCTCCGGCGGGTCCTGCCGGACGCCCTCGTCACGCAGCTCCGGCGTCATGGCCCCACGCTACGTCGTCGAGCGACGTCACCCCCGGTACGGCACGGTCACGGTGCGCTCACTGCTGGATGTAGTCGACGAGCTGGTCACGTTCGGCGGTGAGGCCGGCGATCCGGTGCTTGACGACATCGCCGATGCTGACGATGGCCGCGAGCTTGCCGTCGACGACGACGGGCAGGTGACGGATCCGCTGATCCGTCATCGTCTGCGCCAGGTCGGCGACCTCGGTGTCCGGGCCGCACGTGTAGACGTCCTTGGTCATGATGTCCGACACGGGCCGGTCGACGACCCCGACGCCGCCGGAGTGGAGGTGCCGGACGATGTCGCGCTCGCTGACGATCCCGCTGATGGCGCTGCCGTCTTCGCTGACGACGATGGCGCCGATCCGATGCTCGGCAAGCAGGCCGAGGACGTCGGAGACCGTCGCGTCGGGCCGAACGGTCACGACGTCCCGACCCTTGATCTTGAGGATGTCGGCGATGCGCATGTCTCCACGGTAGTGACCTCGCTCAGGAGGCGCCAGCCCTGGGAACCGGCCTCGCGTGGTGACACCGGGCCGATCCGCCTAGGGTGAAAGGGACCGAAGGAGCCCGTATGCCGCCCCATCAGCGGACGTTCGACCTCGTCATCGCCGCCAACCGCCTGCCCGTCGACCGCGTCGTCGACGCCGACGGTGAGGTCTCGTGGCGGCGCTCGCCGGGAGGGCTCGTCACCGCCATGCACGCCGTCATGTCCGGCCGTCCGGGCGCGTGGGTGGGGTGGTCCGGCGACGCCGGGGCCGCCCCGGAGCCGTTCGAGATCGAGGGGATGCTCCTGCATCCCGTCGAGCTGTCGGAGGAGGAGGTCGAAAGCTTCTACGAGGGCTTCAGCAACGACACGCTGTGGCCGATCTACCACGACGTCATCGTGCCGGCGACCTTCCACCGGCTCTGGTGGAACGCCTACATCGCCGTCAACGAGCGCTTCGCCGAGGCCGTGTGCCGGCTCGCCGCGCGAGGGGCGACGGTCTGGGTCCACGACTACCAGCTCCAGCTGGTCCCGGCCATGGTCCGCCGACGCCGTCCCGACGTGCGGATCGGCTGGTTCGACCACATCCCCTTCCCCCCGGTCGAGCTCTTCGCCCAGCTTCCGTGGCGCCGGGAGATCCTCGTCGGCATGCTGGCCGCCGACTTCCTCGGCTTCCAGCGGACCGCCGACGCCCGTAACTTCCTCCAGGCGTGTCGCCGGCTCGGTGGCTTCCAGGCGCGCGGGGACATCGTCACCGTGCCCGGCGGTCCCGGCGAGCCGGCGTGGCACGCGCAGGTGGGAGCCGTCCCGATCTCCGTCGACTCGCACCGGCTCGCCGAGCTCGCCGGCCGGCCGGAGTCCGTCGCCCGTGCGGCGGAGATCCGCGAGAGCATCGGCAACCCGCGGGTCATGCTCCTCGGCGTCGACCGGCTCGACTACACCAAGGGGATCAGGCATCGGCTCAAGGCGTACGAGGAGCTCCTCGCCGAGGGCCGGATCGAGCCACCCGACGTGACCTTCGTCCAGGTGGCCACCCCGAGCAGGGAGCGGCTCGAGGCCTACCGGTCCCTGCGGGACGTCATCGAGATGACCGTCGGCAGGATCAACGGCGAGTACTCCAGCCTCGGCGCCCCGGCGGTCAACTACCTCCACCACGCCTACGACCGGGACGAGATGACCGGTCTCTTCCTCGCCGCCGACGTCATGGTCGTCACGCCGCTCCGGGACGGGATGAACCTCGTCGCGAAGGAGTACGTCGCCAGCCGAACGGACCTCTCCGGTGCCCTCGTCCTGTCCGAGTTCACCGGGGCGTACCACGAGCTGCGCCGGGCGTTCGTCACCAACCCCCACGACATCGAGGGTCTCAAGGACACGATGATGCGGGCCATCGAGACGGCGCCCTCGGCCAAACGCCGGGCCATGCGGGCCATGCACCGCCAGGTCATGGCGTCGGACGTCCAGCGGTGGGCGAACCGGTTCCTCACCGCGCTCGACGCCGCCGCGAACGCACGCAGGGAGGCGGGGTGACGCCGGACCCGTATACCGCCGTCGCCGCCCTGATCGACCGCGGATCCGTCCTGCTCGCCACGGACTTCGACGGGGTCCTCGCGCCGCTCGTCCTCGACCCGATGACGTCACGGCCGGTCCCTGGTGCGGTCGACGCGTTGGTCGAGCTCGCCGGCGACCGTCGTGTCCATGTCGCCGTCGTCTCGGGCAGGGATCTCGGAACGCTCGCCATCCTTACCGGCCTGCCCGTCGACGGCCCGGTGACGCTCGTCGGCAGCCACGGGGGCGAGGTTGGAGGGGCCGGGCCGGGTCGGCCGTTGACGCCGGTCCAGGCCGACCTGTTGCGCAGCCTCCACGCCGAGCTCGCCGCCGTCGCCGAGGCCCACCCGGGCAGCCGGCTCGAAGCCAAACCCCTCGCCGTGGCCCTGCATACGCGTGGGCTGCCGGAGGCAACGGCGGCGGCGGCGGCGGCCGCCGCACAGGAGGTCGGCCGCCGGCAGGGCGTGACGACCAAGCACGGCAAGTGCGTCGTCGAGCTCGCCGTGTCCGCCGCGGACAAGGGGTCCGCCGTCGTCGGACTCGCCGAGGCGGTCGGCGCCGAGGCCATCGCCTATGTCGGCGACGACATCACCGATGAGGATGTCTTCGACCGGCTGTCGCCGGGCGACGTCGGCATCAGAGTTGGCCCCGGGCCGTCCGCGGCGACCCACCGGCTGCCGGACGAGGACGCCGTCGCCGAGCTGCTCGCCCGGCTCGTCGCCCACGTGCGCGGGCGCTGAGGTCCGACGGGGTCAGTGCCGCGGCACGGCCGCGGTCGAGCGGCGGACGACGAGCTCGGGCCGGAAGACGTACTCCCCCGCCGTCGGCTGGACGCCGCGGATCTCGTCGACGAGGGCCCGGACGGCAGCCTCGCTCATCGACCGGACGCCCTGCCGGACGGTGGTCAGGGGCGGGTCGGTGAACGCGATGAGGAGCGAGTCGTCGTAGCCGACGACGGAGAGGTCCTCCGGCACCCGCAGACCCCGGACGCGGGCCTCGCGGATGGCGCCCAAGGCCATGAGGTCGGAGCCGCAGACGATGGCGGTGACCCCGCGCTCGAGGAGCCTTCCCGCCGCGGAGGCGCCGCCTTCGAGGCTGAACATCGTCGTGACGATGAGGTCGTCGACGTCGTCGACGCCGAGCAGCTCCTTCAGGCCGGACCGGAAGCCCCCGATCTTGCGGATGACCGGTACGTACCTCTCGGGGCCGACCGCGAGGCCGATCCTCGTATGCCCGAGCTGGATGAGGTGGTGCAGGGCGAGCTCCATCGACGCGAACTCGTCGTTGGAGATGAACGGTGCGTCGATCCCTTCGCGGTAGCCGTTGATCATGACGATGGGCAGGCCTCGGGCCCGCAGCTCGGTGTAGCGGTCGATCGACGTCAGGGTGTCGGCGTGCTGGCCGGAGACGTAGATGATCCCGGCGACCCCTCGGTCGAGAAGCATCCGGACGTACTCGTCCTCGTGGACCCCTCCGGGGGTCTGGGTGCACAGGACCGGGGTGAACCCGTGCCGGACCAGCTGGGACTCGATGACCTGGGCGAACGCCGGGAAGATCGGGTTCGACAGCTCGGGCGTGACGAGTCCGACGAGCGAGGCCCTCTTGGACGTCAGCCGCGTCGGCCGCTCGTACCCGAGCACGTCGATGGCCGTGAGCACCGACTGGCGGGTGCCCTCGGCCACGCCGGCCTTGTTGTTCATGACCCGGCTCACCGTGGCCTCACTGACCCCCGCCTGCTGGGCGATGTCCGCCAACCGCGCTCGCGTGCTCATGCCACCTCCCACGTCCACACCCCGACCCGCGGCCGGTCGGCCGTCAGGGTCACCCCCACACCGCTGATCCCCAGCTCCGGACCGTATGCCGTCCGCGCGTGCTCCACCCCGGGGAGCAGCGACGCGTCGATGACGACGGGCTCGTGGGCGGCGCGCGCGCAGTGCACGAGCGCGACCTCGGTCGCCGTCTCGCGCAGGTAGACGATCGCGTCGCCCTCGGCGTGCACCCATCGCAGGCCTCCGCCACGCAGCGCACGACTCTCCCGACGCGCCGCGATGAGCGCTCGATATGCAGCCAGGATCGTTGTGTCCCAACGCGTCTCGTCCCACGGCATGGGGCGCCGGCCGTCCTCGCCGAACTCGCCGCCCATGCCGATCTCGTCGCCGTAGGTCAGCATGGGGATCGACGGCATCGTCATGAGGAGACCGACGGCCACCTCGACGCGGGCCGGGTCGCCGCCGACGAGGGTGTGGATCCGCGTCGAGTCGTGGGACCCGAGGAGGTTGAAGGAGGCGCACAGCGTCCGCCACGAGAACCGAGACGTGAAGTCGCGCATCGTCTGAACGGCAAGCTCCGCGGGCAGCTCCGGGACAAGGACCGGCGCACCGAGGAACTCGCCCCGCCCGTCGTGCCGACGGAGCCAGGTCCACACCGGCTTCATGAACCCCGCGTAGTTCATGACGCCGTGCCAGCCGTCGACGTCGACGTCGAGGGAGACGTCGTGGACGTGCTCGGCGACGACGAGGGCATCGGGTCTGGCCCGGACCGCCGCGACCCGGAGGTCGCGCTGGACCTCGTGGTTGCGCTCCTGGGACCCCATCCGTCCGGTCATGTTGCCGACGTCGATCCGCCACCCGTCGAGGCCGGCCGTCAGCCAGCGCCGGACCACGCCCAGCGGGTCGTCGAAGAGCCGCCGGCTGAGCTCGGAGCTGTCGTAGTTGAGCTTCGGCAGCGACGGCACCCCGAGCCACCCGACGTAGCCGCCGGCGGCGTCGAAGAAGTAGAACCCGCGCTCGGGAGAGTCCGGGTCGGCCTTCGCCCTGACGAACCACTCGTGCCCGCTCCCCGTGTGGTTGGTCGTGAAGTCCCCCAAGACGCGCATGCCGCGCGCGTGCGCCTCCGCACAGAGCCGGGTGAGGGCACTCTCGCCCCCGAGGAGCGGGTCCACCTCGTCGAAGGTCGTCGCGTCGTACCGGTGGTTGCTGCGGCCCGGGAAGAACGGCGTCAGGTAGATGACGTCGGCGCCCAGGGAGGCGATGTGGTCGAGGTGCTCGACGACGCCGTCGAGGTCCCCGCCGTAGAGCTGGCGCGAGAGGTGGCCACGCCGCTGGTCGAGCGGGTCCTCCCACGCCGCCGGTTCCGCCCACGACGGCGCGGGCCGGGCGTACGCGCCGGTCGTGGCGAACCGGTCGGGGAAGATCTGGTAGACGACGGCGTCCTGCGCCCAGTCCGGAGCGGCGGCATACGCGACGAGCCGGAAGTCGCTGCTGTCCGGGACGTCGCGCAGGTGCAGGCCGCGGCCGTTGAGCCAGGCGTACTGGAGCGGGCCGCCCTCGAGGACGAAGCGGTAGCGGGTCACCGGGTTGTGGCATACGAGGTCGGCAGCCCACCACGTCTCGTGCGCGTCCCGCCGGTCCAGCCTCGCCTCGACGAACTGCTGCTCCCCGTCCGGGGTCACACGGACCAGGACACGGGTGAAGCCGGCGGCGACAGGCACACGCACCCGCACCGTCACGATGTCGCCGAGACGCGGCGCGCTGTCGGAGACGTAGAGCGGGGACCCGTCGTGGTGCGGCTGGTCGAGCAGGCTCACTTCACGGAGCCCTGGGTCAGCCCGCCGACGAGCTGCTTCTGGAACCCGAGGTAGAGCAGCACGACGGGCAGCGAGGCCAGGAGCGCGCCGGCGCAGAACGGCCCGAAGTACTTGTTCTTGTCGGCGGTCTGGAGCGCCCACAGGCCAACGCCGAGGGTCTGCTGGTTGACGTCCCGCAGGAAGATGCTCGCAAGAAGGAACTCGGAGAACAGACCGACGAAGCTGAGCATGAACACGGTGACGAGGATGGGCAGGACGAGCCGCAAGGTCATCGTGAAGAAGATGCGGGCGTGGCTGGCACCGTCGACCTTGGCCGCCTCGTCGAGCTCGCGCGGCACGGTGTCGAAGTACCCCTTGAGCAGCCAGACGTTGGCGCCCATGGCTCCGCCGAGGTAGGCGAGGATGAGGCCGCTCGTCGTGTTGAGGCCGACCTGCGGCAGGGCTCCGCCGATCTTGTCGAAGGTGATGTAGAGGGCGACGAAGGCGAGGATCGCCGGGAACATCTGCAGGAGCAGGAGGGCGAGCAGACCCGGCCGCCGGCCCGCAAAACGCATACGGGAGAACGCGTATGCCGCGCACGCACCGATGAACACGGAGGCCAGGGAGCCGACCCCGGCGACGTACAGCGAGTTCTTGTACCAGCTGACGTAGGGCCACGCCGGGGCGTTGAAGAGCCACCGGAAGTTCGCCATCGAGGCGCCGTTGGGGATGAGCGAGCTCGTGCTGAGGGTTCCCGACGGGTTGATCGCCGCGGAGACGATGAACACGATGGGAAAGAGCGCCCAGATGAGCGCGAGGATCGCCAGGGCGTGCCGCCACCAGACGCGGCGCCCGATGCCACGGGGCTGATGGCCGACGGCGGTCTGGACGGTGGCGGCGGGACGCACGAGCGGCACGGGGACCTGCGCGGCGGCCGGGTCGATGGCACTCATCAGTTGATGTCCTCCAATGCCTTGCTGCGGCGGAAGCCGGACCAGCTCATGACGGCGACGATGAAGAAGATGATGATCGAGACGGCGGCGGCAAGGCCGTAGTTCGGGTTCACGCCCGAGATGGCCAGACGGTACGCGTACGTGATGAGCAGGTCGGTGCCGCCGATCTGCGTGTTGGCCGCCGTGAAGGGGCCGCCGGACGTCAGCAGGAAGATGAGGCTGAAGTTGTTGAAGTTGAAGGCGAAGGAGGCGATGAGGAGCGGCCCGACCGCGACAAGGAGGAGGGGCATCGTGATCGAGCGAAGCGTCCGGAAGGCGTTCGCCCCGTCGATGAGGGCAGCCTCCTTGACGTCGCTCGGGATCGCCTGCAGCGCACCGGTGCACACGATGAACATGTACGGGAAGCCAAGCCACAGGTTGGTGATGAGGACGGCGGCGCGCGCGGCCCAGGCATTGCCGAGCCAGTCGATGTTCAGGTGGGTCAGGTTGTTGATGAGCCCGTAGTCCTGGTTGAACATCGACGCCCAGACGAGCGCGGTCACGAAGCCTGGGATGGCATACGGAAGGATGAGCAGGCTGCGGTAGAGGCCCTTCCCCCGCAGGCGAGGGTCGTTGAGCAGGAGGGCCAGGAGCATGCCGAGGAAGAAGGTCGACAGGACCGAGACGGCCGCGAAGGCGACGTTCCAGATGAAGATGCTGAGGAAGCCCTTCCGGATCGTCGGGTCACTGAGGATCGTCGTGAAGTTGCGGAAGCCGACGTTCTCCGTCCAGCCCTGCGAGAACCCGTCACCGTGGCCGTTCTTCGGCACGAACATGGCGTCCTTGGGGACGTACTGCTTCCCGTTCCCGTCGGTGAGGGTGTCGGTCTTCGCGTCGTAGGAGACGGTCGCCCTGCCCTCGAAGGCCTGGCTGAGGCCGACCGGCTTGATGCCCGTGCCCTTGCCCGTCGGGACGGCAAAGTCGCCGAAGTCCTTGCGCTGGTTGACCTCTCGCGGAGTGAGGAGGGTGAAGCCCGGCGCCGTGGTGATCTTGCCCGAGTCGGTCTTCTGGACCCCCGTCGGGCTCAGCTTCTTCATACCCTCCTTGCTGCCGTCGAAGAACGTGCCGTTCTGGGGGTCGGTGAGGAGGAGATGGATGTCGCCGGTGCTGGGCGGGGTGCCCTTCTTCACGGCGACGGACATGGCATACCGCGGCGTGCCCGGGACCTCCTGGACGGAGTTGGCGACGATCGCGTCGATGGCCTGCTGCTTGGTGAGGACATGTCCGAACCCGTAGTTCGTGAAGGCGGTCGAGACGGTGTAGACGACCGGCCAGATCTGCAGCCCGAGGAGCAGGAGGAGGCCGGGGAGGAGGTACTTCAGGGGGATGGCGCGACGGGTCGAGTAGACCGCGAGGATGGCCATGAGGATGGCACCGACGATGACGACCCCGAGCCAGCTCCCCTTCTCGATGAGTCGCTGGACGGCGAAGAGGCCGACGAGCAGGGCGAGCAGGAGGAGCAGCCACTTCGCGGTGACCGCCCACCAGGGTGTGGTCACCGTGCCCTTGAGCGAGATGACCTCCTGGGCGCGTGATCGGTCCTTCACGGCATCGGACATGGCGTCACCCTTCCGTCCCCACACCATCGGGGGGATCTGACAACCTCAAGCTGACGGTCGAACGGCGGGCCGTGGCCGGCAGGATGCTCCTGCCGGCCACGGCCGTCACGCGGAGGAGAGCCTCAGCCCTTCGCGATCGCCGCGACGATGTCCTTCTGGGCAGCGTCGAAGGCGGCCTTCGGGGTGGACTTACCGGAGATGACGTCGGCCCCGGCCTGGCCGAGCGGGCCCCACACGGAGTTCATCGCGGGGATGTTCGGCATCGGCAGGGCGCCGACGCCGGCCTCGTACCACGCCTTGACGTCGGGGTTGGTCGCCGCGACCTTGTCGTAGGCGGTCTTGAGGGCCGGCGGGCGGTTGAGAGCCGTGAAGAAGGCCGTCTGGACGTCATCACGCGTCATGTAGTTCGTGACGAACTCCTCGGCGAGGGCCTTGTTCTTGGCCTTGGCCGACACGTAGAACATCTGGATGCCGAGGAACGGCTGCATCTTGCCGCAGCCGGGGAGGCTGGGCAGCGGGGAGATCGCGTACTTGATGCCGGCCTTCTTGGCGGCGTCGATCGACCACGGGCCCGAGATGTAGAACGGGGCCTTGCCGGCGGCGAAGAGGCTGTCGGCGTTGGTGCCGTCGACGTTCGTCGAGAGGACCTTCGACTGGCCGAGCTGCTGGAGGATGGTCGCGCCCTTGATGGACCCGGCGCTGTTGATGAGGACCTGCTTCGGGTCGTAGTCGCCGTTGGCCTTCTGGCCGAAGATGCCCCCGCCACAGGCCTTGAGCCACGGGTACGTGAAGTACGCGTTGCCCGTCTTGCCAACCTGGAGCAGCAGGCTGTTGGTGACCTTGCCACCGGACTTGGCCTTTGCGGCCGTCGCCTCGGCGAGCAGCTGGTCGAGCGTCGTCGGAGCGGTCGGGGCCAGTGCCGTGTTCCGGATGAGGCCGATGTTCTCGATCGCATAGGGGACGCCGTAGGTCTGGCCGTTGAACCGTGTCGCGGCCACGGCCGACGGCAGGAGCTTGGCGGTGAGGTCGGCGCCGAGGTTGATCGGCTCGACCGCACCGTTCTGGACGAACTCGCCGAGCCAGTCGTGCGCGCCGACGATGACGTCCGGGCCGTTGCCTGTCTGGGTTGCCGCCGAGAAGTCCTTGCGGACGTCGGTCGAGACCTGGACGACGACCTTGACGCTGTTCTCCTTGCCGAAGGCGTCCGCGTACTTCTGGAGCACGGCGGCGCGGTCATTGTCGGCCCAGATGACGAGGTCCGCGGTGGTGTCGCGAACGGGGGCACCCGTGGTGGTCGACGTGGCGGCGGGGGTCGTCGCCGACGCCGAGGACGTCGAGGACGTCGAGGACGACGAGGAGCCGCCGGTTGAGCCGCTCGAGCAGGCGCTCATGGCCAAGGCCGCGGGGACCATGAGGGCCACCGCACCGATAGCACGTCTGTGCATGAAATCTCCCTGATTCTCCTACGAGGCGCCTGTGCGCCTATGTAGGCAGCGACGCTAGCAAGAAACGGGCAGGTAAGGTCTGACTCAGTCGGGAACTTTCATCATTCTGAGACCAAACGACAACTGCGCTCGGGCAGACCTGGCGCGCGTAAGCGCTTTCCGGCAGACTGGCGCCGTCGTCGGCCGACGGCATACTCCCGTTCACAACGGATCGTCCGGCACGTTCCTGCCGGTGAAGGGATGGCGACCGCCATGGCAACCGTCAAGTTCGATAACTCGACCCGGATCTACCCGGGGAACGACTCTCCCAGCGTCGACAAGCTCAACATCGACATCCAGGACGGTGAGTTCCTCGTCCTCGTCGGACCCTCCGGCTGCGGGAAGTCCACCTCGCTGCGCATGCTCGCCGGCCTCGAGGAGGTCAACGAGGGCAAGATCTGGATCGGCGACCGGGATGTGACGAATCTTTCGCCCAAGGACCGAGATGTCGCCATGGTCTTCCAGAACTACGCGCTCTACCCGCACATGACCGTCGCCGACAACATGGGCTTCGCCCTGAAGATCGCCGGCGTCGACAAGGCCGAGATCCGCAAGCGCGTCGAGGAGGCCGCGAAGATCCTCGACCTCGAGCCGTACCTCGACCGCAAGCCCAAGGCCCTCTCCGGTGGCCAGCGGCAGCGCGTCGCCATGGGCCGCGCCATCGTCCGTTCCCCCCAGGTCTTCCTCATGGACGAGCCCCTGTCCAACCTCGACGCCAAGCTGCGTGTCCAGACCCGGACCCAGATCGCGTCGCTGCAGCGCCGTCTCGGGGTCACGACGGTCTACGTCACCCACGACCAGGTCGAGGCCATGACGATGGGGGATCGCGTCGCCCTCCTCAAGGA
The DNA here is from genome assembly GCA_021783215.1 of Actinomycetes bacterium. Classification (GTDB taxonomy): domain Bacteria; phylum Actinomycetota; class Actinomycetes; order Actinomycetales; family Dermatophilaceae; genus JAJXUB01. Next base: position 14,494 of record JAJXUB010000029.1, read on the forward strand.
CGGCATCCTCCAGCAGTGCGACACGCCGCGGCACATGTACGACCACCCGAACAACGTCTTCGTCGCCGGCTTCATCGGCTCCCCGGCCATGAACCTCGTCGATGCCGACGTCATCGACGGTGGCGTCAAGGTCGGCGACACCGTCATCCCGATCGAGCGGGACGTCCTCGCCGGCGCCACGGGCAAGCAGGTCACCCTCGGCATCCGCCCGGAGGACGTCGACGTCGTCGGCCAGGGGGAGGGCATCCCGGTGACCGTCGACGTCGTCGAGGAGCTCGGCGCCGACGCGTACATCTACGGTGACGCCCATGCCCACACCCACCTCGAGGAGGACGAGGCGCGGGACGCCCCGAACAAGCCGTTCATCGCCCGCGTCGGTGGCCGCAAGCCTCCGCAGAAGGGCGAGGTCGTCCATCTCGCGCCGCAGCCGGGCCACGTCCACGTGTTCGACGAGGCCACCGGCGAGCGCCTCGGCGGCTGACCCCGACGTCCTGCGTCTGCGTAGCTGCTGCCGTCTATGGCGCGCGGGCTACGCAGACGCAGGAGAAGTCCCGAGGGAAGGGTGGGGTCGTGGCGTTCGAGATAACGGCCGCGCGGCCGGACCCCGCGCTGCTCGACCTCCCGTGGCGGCTGCCGCTCGAGGAGTGGCCAGAGGACTCCCTCGCCGCCCTTCCCCGCGGGATCTCCCGGCACGTCGTCCGGTTCGTCCGGCTCTCCGGCCGCATCCTCGCCGTCAAGGAGATCAAGTCGGAGCTGGCTCACGGCGAGTACCAGATGCTCCGTATGCTCGGCCGCCTCGCACTCCCCGCCGTCGAGCCCTTCGCCGTCGTCGACGGACGCTCGACCCGGCAGGGTGAGCCACTCGACGCATCCCTCGTCACGCGACACCTTCAGTTCTCCCTCCCCTACCGGGCCCTCTTCTCCCAGCACCTGCGCCCCGATACGGCGACCCGCCTCGTCGACGCCCTCGCCGTGCTCATCGTCAGGCTGCACCTCGCCGGCTTCTGGTGGGGCGACGTATCCCTGTCCAACACGCTCTTCCGGCGCGACGCCGGGGCATTCGCCGCCTATCTCGTCGACGCCGAGACCGGCCGACTCTACGGGGCGCTGACGGACGGCCAGCGCGAGCACGACCTCGAGATCGCCCGCGTCAACATCGCCGGAGAGCTTCTTGACCTCGAAGCCGGCGGACTGCTCCCGGAGGGCACCGACCCGGTCGAGACGTCGAGCCGGATCTTGAGCCGCTACGCGAGCCTGTGGGACGAGCTCACGCATACCGACCGGTTCGAGCACGGCGACCGTTGGCGGGTCGACGACCGGATCCGGCGCCTCAACGACCTCGGCTTCGACGTCGACGAGCTGTCCATGACGACCGACCTCGACGGCACCGTCATCCAGATCCAGCCGAAGGTCGTCGACGCCGGCCATCACAGCAGGCGGCTCCTGCGCCTGACGGGTCTCGACGTCGAGGAGAACCAGGCACGTCGCCTGCTCAACGACCTGGACGCCTTCCGAGCCGCGAGCGACCGGCAGAGCGACGACGAGGAGCTGGTGGCCCACGACTGGCTGACGCGCATCTACGAGCCGGTCACGCGCATGGTCCCCCACGAGCTCGCCGCGAAGCTCGAGCCGGCCCAGCTCTTCCACGAGCTGCTCGACCACCGCTGGTACATGGCCGAACGGGCCCAGCACGACATCCCCATCGAGGATGCCGTCCGTGACTATGTCGCGACAGTCCTGCCCGGGAAACCGGACGAGAAGGCCATCGTCGGGGTCGATACCGTGGAGCTGCCCGTCATCGCGACGGCCGAGAGCAGGAGGAGACCCACATGAGCGGCCAGCCTCAAGAGCCACAGAACCCGTATGCCGCCCCTGCACCGGCCTACTCGCGACCACAGGTCGGATACGAGCCCGGGTACTCCTCCGCACCGACGTCGCAGGGTGCGTATGGCTACGGACAGGCGGCCGTGCCAGGCAACAGGGCGTGGGTCGAGCAGCAGTACGGCCCGGTCGCGACCTTCGCCGACCGCATCGCGCCGGCCATCGTCGATGGCGTCATCATGGCGCTGCCGGCCGTCATCGCCGCCATCGCCGCCGTCGTCATCTGGACGACGGCGGCGACAGCCGACGCCGACGGCCGGCTGACGATCGACACCGGCACCGCCGTCGGCGGAGGGACCGTCGTCTTCCTGGGGTTGCTGCTCACGCTGGCGCTCTGGCTGTGGAACCGGGTCTTCCGCATGGGCCGGACGGGCCAGAGCGTCGGCAAGTCGCTCTTCGGCCTGAGGCTCATCGGCGCCAGGGACGGGCTCCCAACCGGGCCGGGGCTAGCGTTCGTGCGCGAGCTCGTCAGTGGGCTCGCGAACTCGGTCGTCTACCTGTCGTACCTGTGGATGCTGTGGGACGAGGACCGGCAGACCCTTGCCGACAAGGCCGTCATGTCGACGGTTATCAGGGTGGCGAAACCCTGAGCCCGGCTCAGGCCGGCGACAGCCACGTCCAGCCGGGGACGTTGCGCAGCACCCAGAACGCACAGATCCCCCAGACCAGGGCCCACAGGGACCACGCGGGTGCCATCGCCGTTTGCTCGACACCCCGCCAGCGCCGGGAGGCCCAGCCGAGGAACACCCCCGCGAGGACCCCGAGCATGACGACGGACAGCGGGTTCCTGGCCAGTGCCGTCCCGACGTCGCCGTTGGTCAGCGCGTGGAGCGCCCGCAAGGACCCACACCCCGGGCAGTAGCAGCCGGTGAGGACGAGGAAGGGGCAGCTCGGCTAGTGGCCTGCCTGGTTCGGGTCGAGGACGTGGACGCACGTCGCCACCCCGACAGCCGTGGTGACGACGGCGAGCGGACCCAGCATCCGGCGCCCGCGGCCCGGCGGGACGAGCGACGGCACGCGCTCCGTTTTTCGAGACCAAGCAGGACCACGCTCACGCGCCCCGTCGACGATGGGAGGCGCCGGGGCCCCTCAGGTCGCTCGGGCGCTGGTCCCCGGGCCTCGTCCGTTGCCCGACGAGGGGATGCGTCCACGCTCCCCTGGCCCGTGACCCTCAGCGCGCGGGGTTGCGCGCGGCGGACATGGCCCGGTACCAGTCGGTCGACTCCCGCTTGTACATGAACAGGATCGCGGCGGCGCCGATGATCACCGAGAGGAGGCCGAGGATCGTCGGGAGAACGGTCGAGGAGCCCGCCGTCAGGTTGCCCAGCGTGGACAACAGTGAGATCACGAAGAACACCGTCGCGACAATCCGGGCCCACGAGCGCCCGTTCCCGTTCGCCGACGCCATCCAGAACCACAGCCCGGCCCCGAGCAGTCCGAAGATGATCGCGAAGATGACCGCCGCCGCGACACCGGCGTCGACCGTCGCGCTGTCGACGGACTTGCCCTGCTTGTGGAGGCCGTCGATAACCGACTGGCGGATCGCGCTCTGCATGAGAAAGACCGTGAAGACGTCGAGGAGGGCCACGACGCCACCGAGGCGCATGAGGTTGACGGCGAAGTCCATGCTCCGCGGTCGGGGCAGTGCCACCGGCCCGCTCGGCATGGGCGGCACCATCTGCGGCATCCCCGCGTAGCGGGACTGGTCCACGGCGGCGCCTGGGGCGGCATACGGCATCTGCCCGTATGCCGAAGGGGCCGGCGGAGGGGGCGGCGGAGGGGGCGGTACCGGCGCCCCCGCGAACTCCCCCGGCGGCGCGGGCGGAGGCGTCGGAGCGCCCTGTGGTGGCAGGTCGACGTGCTCGGCCGTCGGGTCCACCGAAGGCTGCTCGGGCTGATCGGTCATGAGGTCCTCCCTCTCCGCGACGGGCTGGGCACCGTCGTAGTGATCCTCGCACGTTCGTCCCGAGGAGGCAGCGTGGAAGGCGCGCGGCCGACTACCTCGAACCGGCGGCGGAGGACCCTCGCCGACGGCGGGCGACCTCGTAGAGGGTCACGCTCGCGGCGATACCGGCGTTGAGTGACTCGACGGCCGAGCTCATCGGCACGGAGACGATCTGGTCGCACGTCTCCCGGACGAGCCGCGACAGGCCCTTGCCCTCGGAGCCGACGACGACGACGAGGGGCACGTCCGCGAGGTCGAGGTCGGGCAGCTCGATGTCACCGCCCATGTCGAGCCCGATGACGAACCAGCCGCTCTTGCGGAAGTCCTCGAGGGCGCGGGTGAGGTTGGTGACCTGGGCGACCGGCACACGAGCGGCCGCGCCGGCACTGGACTTCCAGGCTCCGGCGGTCATCCCGACCGAACGACGCGCCGGGACGACGACTCCGTGACCACCGAACGCCGCGACCGAGCGGATGATCGCACCGAGGTTGCGGGGGTCGGTGATGCCGTCGAGGGCGACGACGAGCGGGACCCCTCGGCTCTGCGGGTCGACGAGGTCACCGACGTCGGCGTACACGTAGGGCGGCACCTGCATGGCGAGCCCCTGATGGACCGCCCCGTCGGTCAGCCGGTCCAGCTCCGCGCGCTCCGTCTGCAGGATCGGGATGCCGCGTTGTGCGGCGGTCTTCAGCGCCTCACGGACCCGGTCGTCGGAGGCCATCCGGCCCGCGACGTAGAGCGTCGTCGCGGGAACGTCGGCGCGCAGCGCCTCGAGGACGCTGTTGCGACCGGCAACCATCTCGGTCGTCGGCCGGTCGCGCCGGGTCTCACCGCGCCGGACCTCGCCCCGGCGACTATCGCCACGTCGGACCTCGCCCCGGCGACCATCGCCACGTCGGGTGTCGCCGGCACGGAAGTCACCTCGGCGCGCCTCCGCCTGGCCGTCCCGCGCGGCCGGTCCACCCGCCGGGCCGGTGCGCGTCTCGGCGGCCTTCGCGCCCCGGTATGCCTTGTGCGCCGGGCGTTCCTCCGCCCTGGGCGTCGGGCCCTTTGCGTCGAGCGAACGGCGCCGCTGACCACCGGATCCCACGGTCGGGCCCTTCTTGCCGCCCTTGCGGACTGCACCGCGGCGGCCGCTGTTGCCGGGCATCAGATCTCCCTCGTTGTCGGTTTGGCGAGCGACCAGCGCGCCCCGCCCGCCGTGTCCTCGACGAGGACGCCGGCCGTGTTGAGCTCGTCCCGGATCGCGTCGGCCGTCGCGAAGTCCCGAGCGCGACGAGCGGCGGCGCGGGCCTCGATCCGCCCGGAGACGAGAACGTCGAGGGCGGCCATCGGGTCTGCCGCCGACGTCGAGCCCGCGCCACCCCAGATCGGGTCAAGCGGGTTGATCCCGAGGACGTTCGTCATGGCGACGACGGCGAGGGCCGCGCCCTCGGCGGCGTCGCCATCCCCCTCGTCGAGGGCCGAGTTGCCCTGACGAACCGTCTCGTGGATGACGGCGAGCGCCCCGGAGACCCCGAGGTCGTCGTCCATCGAGTCGACGAACTCCGACGGCAGGACCTCCTCGCCCGACGGCATGAGGGTGACGACCCGCGGCATGGCCCGATGGAGGAACCCCTCGATCCGGTCGACCGCGGCCGCGGCCTCGTCGAGGGCGCCCTCGTGGAACTCGATCATCGACCGGTAGTGCGCCGCGGTCAGGTAGTAGCGGATCGTCAGTGGCGCATGGGTCTGCGCGAGACGGTGGATCTCGAGGGCGTTGCCGAGGGACTTGCCCATCTTCTCGCCCTTGACGGTCACCCAGGCGTTGTGCAGCCAGTAGCCGGCGAAGCCGAGGCCCGCCGCCCGAGACTGTGCCTGCTCGTTCTCGTGGTGCGGGAAGCGCAGGTCGATCCCGCCGCCGTGGATGTCGAAGGAGTCTCCGAGGTACTTGCGCGCCATCGCCGAGCACTCCAGGTGCCAGCCCGGACGCCCGGGCCCGTATGCCGTCCGCCAGCTCGCCGTCGCCGGCTCCCCCTCCTTGTGGCCCTTCCACAGGGCGAAGTCGCGCGGGTCCCTCTTCCCGCGCGGGTCCGCGTCGTCGGCGGCGACCATATCGTGCAGCGACTGGTGCGACAGCGAGCCGTACTCCGGCCAGCTCCTCACGTCGAAGTAGACGTCCCCGCTGGCGTCCGTCGCGGCGTATGCGTGGCCTTTCTCGACGAGCAGGTCGACGAGCTCCATCATCTCGGGGACGTGTCCGGTGGCGCGTGGCTCGTACGTCGCGGGGAGCACGCCGATGAGGTCGAGGGCCTCCGACGTGAGCCGCTCGTTGGCATACGAGAGCGCCCACCAGTCCTGGCCCGCGTCGGCCGACTTGCGCAGGATCTTGTCGTCGATGTCGGTCACGTTGCGGATGAGGGTGACGTCGTACCCGTGGCCGACGGTAAGCCAGCGGCGCAGGACGTCGAAGGCGACCGCGAACCGAACGTGTCCGATGTGCGGAGCACCCTGGGTCGTGAGCCCGCAGACGTACATCCCCACGCGGCCGGGTGTGATGGGGACGAAGTCGCGGGGGCCGCCAAGGGCGGTGTCGAACAGGCGAAGGCTCACCGGGGGAGTTTACCGGCGCCGAAGAGCTCACCCAGATCTCGACGACCGGCGACGCTCGCAGCGCGC
>JAJXUB010000134.1 GCA_021783215.1 Actinomycetes bacterium
GTTGCCGAGGTATCGAAAGTTCATACCTACAACGTATGCCGACGTCCCCGACGACGCGCACGTCGGGCTCCCCCTGCGCCCACACGACAGGCCCGACGAGCACGTCATGGTCGTCATCCCGCCGTCACGTCTCGGCCCGCCTGCGCGTCGGCCTGTTCCGTGTCATGGTCAGAGGAGAAGATGGACCGGTGGCGAGGGCCGCCGCAGACAGCGGTCGGCCGCATGAGCCTGCTCGGTCCGACACGCTCGTGGAAGGGATCATGTCCTCGGCGCATGACGTTGTCGTGGTGGGTGGTGGCATTGTCGGCCTTGCGACCGCGCTCACCCTTCTCCGGCGGCGGCCTGGCCTTGACCTCGTCCTCCTGGAGAAGGAGGCCGAGGTCGCGGTGCACCAGAGCGGGCACAACAGCGGGGTGATCCACGCCGGCGTCTACTACGCCCCGGGCAGCCTCAAGGCGCGGCTGTGCGCGGAGGGATCACGGTGGACGCGCCAGTTCTGCGACGAGCACGGGGTGCCCTACCGCAACACCGGCAAGCTCATCGTCGCCACCAGTCCGGTCGAGGTCGCACGGCTCGGCGCGCTCCACGAGCGGTCGGTGCGCAACGGCCTGGACGTCGAGCGAGTCGGCCGCGACGAGCTGCTCCGCCGGGAACCGCACATCACCGGCCTCGCCGCCCTATGGGTCAAGGCCACGGGCATCGTCGACTACCGAGCCGTGAGCCGCGCCATGGCCTACGAGATCTCCCGACTCGGCGGCGAGATCCGCACGGGGACCCAGGTCGTCGACATCACCGAGGGCCCCGCCCAGGTGACGGTGGACATCACCGCACCCACACGACACCGGGCGCCCGCGCCATCGGACCGAGAACGTCTCGTATGCCGGCGGCTGGTCGCCTGTGGAGGCCTCCAAGCCGACCGGCTGGCACGGATGACCGGCGCCATGGGTCAGGACGACGTGGCCATCGTGCCGTTCCGTGGCGAGTACTACCGGCTCGTGCCTTCGCGCAACGACGTCATCTCCGCGCTGATCTACCCCGTCCCGGACCCTGACCTGCCCTTCCTCGGCGTGCACCTGACCAAGGCGATCGACGGGGGGGTGACCGTCGGCCCGAACGCCGTGCTCGGCCTCGCTCGAGAGGGCTACCAGAAGGGCTCGGTCCGGGGGCGCGACGTCGCCGACATGGTCCGCTTCCCGGGCTTCTGGCGGGTTGCTCGGCGTCAGCTGCGGACCGGGATCGTCGAGCAGTGGAACTCCCTCAACCGGCGCGGCTACCTCGGCCTGGTCCAGCGCTACTGCCCCGAGCTGACGGTCGACGACCTCCTGCCGGAGCCGGCCGGCATACGGGCCCAGGCCGTTCGCCGCGACGGCACCCTCGTCGAGGACTTCCTCCTCGCCGAGACCCCGACGAGCATCCACGTCCTCAACGCCCCCTCGCCCGCGGCGACCTCGGCCATGCCGATCGCCGCCCACATCGCGGATCGGCTCCTCGCGCTCGGTTGACGGGCCGACCCCGGACGGGGGAGCACGCACCTCCCAACGACGTCTACGCACTACCCCGCGGAGGCTGTCACCGGCGGGCACCGCCCGTTAGCCTGGCGTCGCCCACGGGTGACGACCACCCGAAGGGGCGACACGAGGCGGTGCGATGACGACGTACGCAACGGTGCTTGCCGAGGCGGCACAGCGGTATCCGGAACGGGTGTTCGTGCACGCCGTGACCGAGGGAGGGGCGACGGCCCGAATCACCTACGGCGAGCTCGCGACGCGGACCGACGCCGTCTCGAGGGCACTGCTCGCGAGCGGACTACGCCCGGGGGACCGGGTGGCGGTCGCGCTCCCCAACCAGGCGGAGTGGCTCGACCTCATGCTCGGCGCGGCACGAGTCGGGATCATCACGGTCACCCTCAATGTCCGCTACCGCGAGCACGAGCTTCGCCACATGATCACCCCCACGCGAGCCTGCTCGGATCCGCGGCGTCAGAACGCCCATGTCGGCACCGGCCCGGACGATGTCGTCGTGGGCGTCATGCCCCTCAACCACGTCGGCGGCCTGACCGTCACGGTGACGGCAGCCCTCTTGTCGGGAGCCACCGTCGTCCTGCTGCCGGCCTTCTCACCCGCCGGCGCCCTCGACGCGCTCGAGCAGCACCAGGCCACGCTCTTCGCCGGCGTGCCGACGATGTGGAAGCTCATGCTCGACCACGAGTCCGCCGCCGGTCGCGACCTGACGCATCTGCGCAACGTCATCATCGGAGGCTCGAACGCCGACCCCGCCCTGTGCCGGCAGATCGCGGCCGCGCTGCCGGGCGCCCGACTCATGAACCTCTACGGGCTCTCGGAGGTGTCCGGCGCCGCGGTGATCTCCGCAGCCCATGACGACCTCGACCTCGTCTCAAGCAGCATCGGCGTGGCCATTCCCGGCGTCGAGGCACGCATCGCGGTCGTCGACGAGAACGCCGGGGGGGGCCGGCGAGCTCCAGCTGCGCGGGCCTGGCGTGGCGGCGGGCTACTGGGACATGCCGGAGGAGTCCGGGCGGACCTTCGTCGATGGCTGGGTGGCCACGGGGGACATCGCGACGATTGACGAGGCGGGCCATGTATGCCTCCTCGGCCGAGCCAAGGAGATGTACATCCAAGGCGGCTACAACGTCTATCCCGTCGAGGTCGAGAACGTCCTCGCCGACCACCCCGCCGTGGCCATGGTGGCTGGGGTCGGCATGCCCGATCCCGTCCTCGGCGAAGTCGGCCGCTACTTAGTCGTTCCCGCCGCCGGCGCGGCCCCCACCGCGAAGGAGCTCATCGCGTACTGCCGCGACCGGGTGGCCGACTACAAGGTCCCACGGGAGATCGTCTTCCTCGACGCCCTGCCGATGACCCCCTCGGGCAAGGTGTCCAAGGTCGTCCTGAAGGGACATGACGCGACGGCCCCATAACGGGCGGCCTTCGCTGGGCCGCGTGGGCCGCGGCCCAGGTGTCCCCGGGCCGCGGCCGTTCGCGGCTCCGCCTCAGTGCGCGACGCGCGGCGGTGGCACGTGCCCGACCCGCACCGTGTCGTGCCCCATCCCTCCGGCCGCGAGGTAGAGGAGCCCGACGAGCACGACGGGCAGGACGACGACCCCGGACGACGAGCTCAGGATGTGCGACAGGCCCGGACCGGGACCCTCGGCCCCGGCATTCGCGAGCTCCACCACGGCGGCCGCCAGCTGGGCCAGACCGAGAACCACGAGCAGCACACCGGCAAGAGCGGTGCGGCGCAGGCCGAGGAAGCCGAGCGCCACGGCTAGCGCGAAGATGCCGATCGCGGCGACCGGACCCCGGCCATCCCGGCCAACCCACCCGAAGCTGCTGGCGAGGATCGTCAGGGCACCCACGACAACCGTCAGAACGACGAACGTCGGTGGTGCGACCCGTTCGGACCTCATCGCCACGACCGACAGCACGACCATGGGCACAAGCCACGCGGCGGTGCTGCCGATCGCGGCCCACAGGCTCAGGTCCTGGAAGGCGTAGCCGGCGACCATAAGCGCCCCGACCACCCCGAAGAGCACGATGAGGACGAACCCCGTGTTGCGGAGAACCTTGACCCCACGTGTCATGGCAACCACCCCTTACCCGCCCTTGCGGGATAGGCGACACGGCCCATCCCCTCCGGGCACTTGTCCTCCATGTCAAGTCTCCCACCTCCGGGTGAGGCGCCGCGGCATGGTGGCGCTGATCACCTCGGCACGAGGCGCGCACGTAGTCCGGGGCGACGGCCCACTTCACGCGGCCGGGAGGTCGCGGGCATGATCCTCTCGAGAGATGTATCCCGTCCCGCGCGTCACGTAGTCGTAGGACCACATCGGGCGGGCCCGCACCCGGAAGGACCTGACCGATGAAGACGATGACGTGCCGGCAGCTCGGCGGCCCGTGCGACCTCCCCCTGCGAGGCGAGACGGCCGACGAGGTCATCAAGGCGCAGGACCAGCACCTCAAGGACGCCGTCAAGCAGGGCGACGCGACGCATACAGACGCGGCCAAGGCCATGAAGGGCCGCTGGCTGCACCCGAAGAGGTCGATGGACTGGTACAACGCGACCAAGCAGGCCTTCGCGGACCAGCCCGCGGACTGACGGCGACCTGGCATACGAACCTCTCCTCCCTCCGTTGGAGGTAATCCGCTACCGGGATCCGGTCCTGGATTACCTCCACCGGATGGAAGTCCACGCCGGGTCGAGGTAACCCCCTACCGGAACCCGGCCTCGCATTACCTCGAACCGACGCGCCACACCCCCTCGGCCCCGTATGCCGCGTGCGCGGGCCGCGGCGATGGACCGTTGCCAGCGTTCGCGCCTACAGTGAAAGCGCTGAGCCCTTCAGACACCCCGGAACCATCCGGCTCTCCGCCGCCGGACCAGCCCGCGCTCGCGCGCGACCCGGGCGTCCCGGACGGACGACCCCCGAGGGGGATCATGACCACGTCACTCATCGTCATCGTCATCGTTGTCATCGCACTTCTGCTGCTGTCGATGTCGATGCGCATCGTCAAGCAGTACGAGGAGGGGGTGCTGTTCCGCCTCGGCCGCGTCATCGGAGAACGCCACCCCGGGCTGCGGCTCATCATTCCCGTCGTCGACGTCCTCCACCGGGTGTCGCTGCGCATCGTCACGCTGCCGATCCAGTCGCAGGGGATCATCACCCGGGACAACGTCAGCGTCGACGTGTCGGCCGTCGCCTACTTCAAGGTCGTCGACCCGGTGAAGTCGGTCGTCGCGATCGAGAACGTCTACGCGGCCATCGACCAGATCGCCCAGACCACCCTGCGAAAGGTGGTCGACCAGCACTCGCTCGACCAGACG
>JAJXUB010000135.1 GCA_021783215.1 Actinomycetes bacterium
TCAGGTAGTCCTCGCTCGTCGTCTCGATGACGAAGGCCCGGGTGAGCCGAACGTAGCCGGCGATGTAGACGAGGGCGAGCGTGAGTGAGGGCAGGAACAAACCCTGGAGCCAGCCGCCCACGCCACTGTCCGCGATCGACTGGTAGGCCGGGCTGTAGCCGAAAACCCGGATGGCGATGATCGCGAACGTCAGGCCGATGGCGAAGGTGGGGAACGCGTAGAAGATCAGTGAGAAGCCGACGATGCCTCGGTCGACGAGCCTGCCCTTGAAGAGCGCGGCCGTGATGCCCATCCCGACCCCGAAGACCATCCACATGATGAACGCGGCGAAGGCGAGCGACGCTGTCACCGGGAACGCCCGACCGACCGCGCTGGCCACCGTCTGCGTCGAGATCGTCGAGTAGCCGATGCACGGCGCGGGGCAGTCGGCGATCATCTCGGGGTGGGTCTTCGCCAGCGCCTTGTCGTCCGGATAGTGCCGGCCGGCGACAAGACCGACGGCGAAGTCGCGCCACTGGACCAGCACCGGCTTGTCGTAGCCGAGCGCCTTCTTGGTCTGGGCGATGAGCTCCGGGGTGCAGTTCTTCCCACACATGACGCGCGCCGGGTTGACCGGTCCGGAGAAGAACAGGGCCATGGTCACGAGGGTCATGGCGAGCAGCATGACGAACCCCGAGAAGACCCGTCGGACGATGTAAGCGAACATTGTTACAGCCCGCTGGGGGCCGTTCCTCTCTCGTACGGAACTGGTTCTACGTCCGCGGCGCCTCGTTGCCGCCCGACGCGAGGGTGTGGGGGGCCGGCAGGGCCGGCCCCCCACACCGTAGTGTCACATCCCCGTGGATCGGACACTACCTACGTGGTTCAGCTCCCGCTCTTGACGCCGATGACGGCAAGGTCGGGGTACGAGTTGCTCGCCGGGTCGACCATGTAGTTGGTCACGCCGGAGCCGTGGAGAAGGTAGAACTTCTCGACGGCGAGCGGGATGTAGGCGACCTGCTCGCCAAGGTACTGGTCGAGCTGCTGGTACACCGTGTTGGCCTGGTCGAGGCTCGTCGCTGCGGCGGCCTGGTCCATGAGGCTGTCGGCCTTGGCGTCCTTGAAGTTGCCGTAGTCCTGGCCGTTCGACGTGGCGGAGAAGTTGATCCGGTCGTCGAACAGCGGCGGCAGGACGGTCGACATGCTCGGCCAGTCAGCACCCCAGCCACCCCACAGGACGTCGCCGCCGGTGTAGTGGAGGTTCTGGATGACGTCGTAGTACGTGTCCGGCAGCGAGACGAGGGTCGTCGAGAAGCCGGCCTGGTCCCACGTCGCCTTGAGCGCCTGTGCGGCCTTGTCGGATGTCGGCGTGCCACCGGGGTAGGTGTACTTGATCGGGTAGGGCAGCGTGACACCCGCGTCCTGGAGGAGCTTCTTGGCCGCCGCCGGGTCACCGGCGTCCGGCGCGGTGAAGGCCGGGTTGGGCTTGTAGCCCGCGAGGGACGGGTTGACGATCGACTTGGCCGGGACACCGGTCTTGTCGCCGCCGAGAGCCGTGATGTAGCCGACCTTGTTCGTCGCCATTGCCAGGGCCTGGCGCACCTTGAGGTTCTTCATGGTGTTGAAGTTCGGCAGCAGGTAGTCGACGAACGGCGACTGCGGGTTGACCGCACGGGTGGCCACCGAGCCGGTGATCTGCGTGTAGAACGCCGGCGGGATCGCGCGGTCGGTGACGGCGTTCTGGTCGTTACCGTTGTCGGCGATGAGCCGCTGAGCGATGAGCTCGTTGGTCAGGCCCTCGGTGAAGACGATCTTGTCGGGGAGCGCCTTGCGAACCGTGTCGGTGCTGGGGTCGTAGTTGGGGTTACGGACGAACGTGCCACCCGTGCCCTTCGTCCACGTGCCCTGGAGCATGTACGGGCCGTCGGAGAAGATCGCGTAGTTGCTCTTCGCGCCCTGGTCCTTGTCCTTGCGGTACGGGTCGAACGAGCGCAGCGACGCGAGGTTGAGCGGGAAGTCGGCCCACGGCTTCTCGAAGTTGTACGTGATCGTCTTGTTGTCGCTCGAGCACGTGATCGCCTTGTCGAAGGCCGCCTGGCCGGCGGGCTTCGAGCTGTACGGGCCGCTGTAGATCTTCGCCACCGACGGGAGGTAGGTGAGGACGTAGTTCGGGCCACCGGTGATGACGTCGGTCGCGAACGACCTCGAGACGCCGTACTTGAGGTCGGCGCAGGTGACGGGCTGACCGTCCTGCCACTTGATGCCGTCCTTGAGCGTGAACTCCCACGTCTTGCCGCCGTTGGACGACTTACCCGTGTCGGTGGCCATGTCGGGCACCGGGGTCGAGGCAGTCGTGGCGTCCGTCGAGGCGGGGAACTGGACGAGGCTACGGGACCAGAGGCGGCCCATGTCGGCGAGGTCACGCCCGATGTACGTGCGCTGTGGGTCGAGGTGCTCGGCCGCCCGCTTCGTCAGGTAGTACAGCGTGCCACCCTTGGCGGTGGCGGCTGCCGTGCTCGTGCCCGAACCCGACCCGGAGCTTGACGGCGACGTGCTGCCGCCGCCGCCCCCACACGCGGACAGGGGGAGCGCGACACCCACGGCGAGGGCGATCAGCCCAGCTGCCTTCTTGGTGTTCATTGACTCTCCTTCGAGATGTTTCGTGCGCCGCCGGGGCGGTGCCATCCCCCGGCGGTCGCCGGGGGAAGTCTGTGGTCGGGCCGGCGCGTCAGCGGTCGCCCTTGGGGTCCAGCGCGTCGCGGAGGCCGTCGCCCAGCAGGTTGAAGCTGAGGACGAGGATCGCGATGAACAGTGCGGAGTAGAGGAAGTACGAGAAGTCGCCCTGGGCATACTGCACCGAGTCGGTGAGCACGTTGCCGAGCGTCGGAGTGGGCGGCGCGATGCCGACGCCGAGGTAGGACAGGGCCGCCTCCGCCGAGATGTTCGTCGGCATGATGAGGGTGAAGTAGACGAGGATCGGCGCCCACAGGTTCGGGAGGAGCTCCTTGAAGTAGATCCGCAGCTTCCCGGCCCCGAGGCTCTTGGTCGCCTCGACGAACTCCCGCTCGCGGAGGGAGAGGACCTGGCCACGGATGATGCGGGCGATGTAGGGCCAGCCGAAGAATCCGAGGACGAGGATGATGTACGTCGCCTTGCTCGGGTTGCCCTGGTTCGGGTCGTGGATGATCGAGCCGATCAGGGCGACGAACGTTCCCGACAGGGCCAGGAGCATCAGGGTCTGGGGGAAGCTGAGGATCATGTCGACGAGGCGGGAGATCCAGAAGTCCGTCTTCTTCCCGTGGAAGCCCGCGATGATCCCCATGACGACGCCGAGGGTGATCGAGATCAGCGTTGCGAGGAAGGAGATCGTCAGGGAGAACGTCACCCCGAGGACGAGGCGCGACAGGACGTCGGAGCCGGTGCCGGGCACCAGACCGAGCGGATGGGCCCACGAGGTACCGCCCCAGGCGCCCCGTGGCAGCCCGCCGGTGTTGCCGTCGATGAGGGCGGTGTTGATCGCGTTCGGCTTGAGGATCTTGAAATGGTCGAGGATCGGCGCGACGACGGCCATGACGGTGGCGACGACGACGACGCTGAGCATGAGCAACGTCGGCTTGTCGCGACGGAGGCGGATCTTGGCGAGCTCCCACGGGGTCCGTCCCGCGATCGCCGGCGTCGCCGCCTCGGCCGCGGCGTGGTCGACCTCGACGTCGTGGCTCCCCTTGGCCTCGACGACCTCGAGGCCGACACGGCTCGCGCCGGCTTCGGACGTGCTCTGACCGCTCTGGGTCACGTCCTCCCTGCGGTCCTGCTCGGCCACGATCTGCGCGCACCTCTCCTTGTCACCCGGTGGTCATTCTCGACGCCCGGACGTCGCCCGAGAGCTCCCCTGGCGGCGTCCGGAGGCCCAAACGGCGTCGACAAAGCGTCGTTGCTGCCTCCGGGAACCTAACGCACGCCGGCCCCCGCCACACAGCCCTTCGTCCGTTGTTGACCGAATTGATACCGAGTGGAACGGGCTCCAGCCAGCCTGCCACGGCCGCGTCCCGCACGGACAGGACGCGGCACCCCTTTCGCCGCCCGCGGCCTGCTCGCCCCCGCCGCCGGCACGTGCCGGCGCGGCGGCAGACGTGGAAGGATGACGCCGACCTCTCCCGCCCAGCTCCCGGAGCCCACCCGTGACGGATGCCGACGCACCCACCCAGGCCGTGCTCGACCTCGCCGCGGCATACGGGATCGCGACGGACTACTGGGACTGGCGGGGCCGGCACGTTCCCGTCGACGCGGAGACGGTCGTCGCCGTTCTTCGGGCCCTCGGCGTCGACGCGAGCGATGACGAGCGGGCCGCCGCCGCGTTGGCCGCGGCGGCCGAGGAGCCCTGGCGGCGGGTCCTGCCGGCCACGGTCGTCCTCCGAGAAGGCTGGACGCCCTGGGTCTTCGTCCATGTCCCGCACGGGACGTCCGTCGACGTGTGGCTTGAGCTGGAGGACGCCACGACGCGCGACGTCCTCCAGGTGGACCACGTCGTCGACCCGCGCTCCATCGACGGGACCCTCGTCGGCGAGGCGGCCTTCGAGCTCCCCGCAGACCTGCCCCTCGGGTGGCACACGCTGCACGCCGCCCTCTCGGGCGGGGCGACCGCGACGGCCACCGTCGTCGTGACACCGCGACGGCTGACCCTTCCGGCCGCGATGACCAGGGCGCGCGTCTGGGGGCTCATGGCGCAGCTCTACCAGGTCCGCTCGGCGCGGTCCTGGGGCATCGGCGACCTTTCGGACCTCGCCGAGCTCGGTTCGTGGGCCTGCGGGCACGGGGCGAGCTTCGTCCTTGTCAACC
>JAJXUB010000001.1 GCA_021783215.1 Actinomycetes bacterium
CGCTCGCACCCTACGTATTACCGCGGCTGCTGGCACGTAGTTAGCCGGTGCTTCTTCTGCAGGTACCGTCACTTTCGCTTCTTCCCTGCTGAAAGAGGTTTACAACCCGAAGGCATTCATCCCTCACGCGGCGTCGCTGCATCAGGCTTTCGCCCATTGTGCAATATTCCCCACTGCTGCCTCCCGTAGGAGTCTGGGCCGTGTCTCAGTCCCAGTGTGGCCGATCGCCCTCTCAGGCCGGCTACCCGTCGTCGCCTTGGTGAGCCGTTACCTCACCAACAAGCTGATAGGCCGCGAGTCCATCCCAGACCGAAAAACTTTCCAGACGGTAGAGATGCCTCTCCGTCTCGTATCCGGTATTAGCAGCTGTTTCCAACTGTTATTCCAGAGTCTGGGGCAGGTTACTCACGTGTTACTCACCCGTTCGCCACTGATCGGGGGAGCAAGCTCCCCGTCACCGTTCGACTTGCATGTGTTAAGCACGCCGCCAGCGTTCGTCCTGAGCCAGGATCAAACTCTCCGTTGATGTGTGGCTCCCGACGCGTTGGTCGAGAAATCCGTACCCACGAAGGGCTGTTTCGCTGACTGAGCAATGAACAGCTAGCTGATTCGCTATCTGATCTTTGTCAACCAAAGGATTTTCGTGTGAGCCGACGACGGCGCACCCAGAAGGGTCGCCCTCCGCCATCTCACGACGAGGTTATTGGCATCGATTTTTGACACGCTGTTGAGTTCTCAAGGTTCGGGCGCGCACCGATCCGTGTCCTCCGGTATGGAGACCCGGCATCGGGGCAACCGTTCTAACTTACTCCGCGTCCTTCATGGGCGTCAAATCCACTCCCGACGCCCTAGGGCCTCGGTCCGGCTGCCGCGCTTGGCTCTCTGCGGGTGAACCATCGTAGCACTGGTTTCCCACCGCTTCTGGTTCGTCGTCGCGCCCCGGGACCGGCCAGCTTGGTGCGAGCTACCTCGCCGCTTGGCGTCCGTTCCTCCCGATCAGGGCGACGAGGCGAAACACTAGAGGAGCGCGTCCTCGTTCCCCAAACCGCACCACGCATCCCGGGCGTGTCGGCGGCTCGGCGTGCTCAACCGGGTTGTGCCGCAGAGCCACTCAGCCGACGCGACCGGTGGGGAGGCGGGCCGCGGCGAGCGCCTTCCGGCCACGGCGCAGGACGGCCACCGAGCCGTGGAGGAAGTCCTCGGCGACCAGCCGCCGCTCGGGATCGGTCACCTTCGCCCCGTTGACCGACGCTCCCCCCTCGGAGATTGCCCGACGGGCCTCGTTGCGGGACGCGACGAGGCCCGTCGCGACCAGAGCCTCGACAACGGAGTCGCCGACCATCACCGTCGCCCCGGGGAGCTCGGCGGTGGCGTCGCGGAGGGTCCCCTCGTCGAGGGCGTGGAGGTCTCCCTTGTCGAAAAGCGCCTCGGAGGCGGCCTGCGCCGCGAGGGTCGCGGCGGCTCCGTGGACAAGGGTCGTCACGTCCGTCGCGAGCGCCTTCTGGGCGGCCCGCCGGTAGGGCTCGTCACGCGCCCGGCGCTCGAGGTCGGCGATCTCCTCCCGTCCGCGGTCCGAGAAGAAGCGCAACAGCGTGCCCACGGAGGCGTCGTCGACGTTGAGGAAGTACTGGTAGAAGGCATAGGGGCTGAACATGTCCGCGGACAGCCAGATCGCGTTGCCCTCGGTCTTGCCGTACTTCACGCCGTTCGCGTCGGTGAGCAGGGGCGTCGCGAGGGCGTGGACCGCGACCCCCTCGACCCGGTGGACGAGATCGACGCCGGCCGTGATGTTCCCCCACTGGTCCGACCCACCCGTCTGCAGCGTGCAGCCGTGGTGGCGGTAGAGCTCGAGGTAGTCCAGCCCCTGGAGGAGCTGGTAGCTGAACTCGGTGTAGGAGATGCCCTCCTGGCTCTCCAGCCGGCGGGCGATCGCCTCCTTCCGGATCATCTGGTTGACCCGGAAGTGCTTGCCGACGTCCCGGAGGAAGTCCAGTGCCGACAGGCCCGCCGTCCAGTCGAGGTTGTTGACCATGACGGCGGGGTGTGCGCAGGCCGGGTCCGTGCCATCGAAGTCGAGGAAGGGCCGCACGAGCGCCTGGATCCGGTCCGCCCACGCGGCGGTCTGCTCCTTGGTCTTCAGGATGCGCTCGGCCGTCGGCTTCGGGTCCCCGATGAGACCGGTGGACCCGCCAACGAGACAGATGACCCTGTGTCCGGCGCGCTGCAGGCGGCGAAGGACGGTGAGCTGGACGAAGTTGCCGAAATGCAGCGACGGCGCCGTCGGGTCGAAGCCGCAGTAGGCCGTGACCGGGCCGTCCGCGAGGGCCCGGCGCAGCGCGGTCTCGTCGGTGGTCTGCGCCACCGACCCGCGCCACGTCAGCTCGTCGAGGATGTCGGTCACGGTCGCAGGTCCCCTTCGCACGGCGGCGCGGCATACGGGCCCGTATGCCACCCCCAGCCTGCCCGATCCCGTCGCAGGGCTGCCACCGGGTTCCGCCATCCGGTGCCGCGGCCCTGCTCGTCGCGGTCGCACGCTCGCGCCTCAGGGACGCGGCGGGGTCGCTCCATCGCCCGTCACGGGACGTCGGCGTGCCACGCCCGGCCGGTAGGCCGACACGGTCCGCTCGCCGTCGAGCCAGAACCGCCACGGGTACGCAGCTGCGTCACCACCGGCCCCGCGGACCCCGACGCGTGGTCCCGTGCGGATCCTCGACGGGTCGGGGGGGCCGGCCGGCGCCGCGACGACGAGGTCGATCGGCGGCGTCGTCACCGCGTGGCCGTGCCGGTCACGGGTCGCGAGAGGACGGCAGAAGTCCCTCCCGGTCGATGTGCCGTCCAGCGCGAGTGTCGCGGCCAGCCGGGCCGGTCCGCGGCACCACTCGCGCGGGTCCGTCCCCGGCCGGCGCAGACGCGCCACGTCGGCTCCGCCGACCACCTCCCCGGCGCGCACGAGGACGGCCTGCGCGAGGCCTGGGGGGCCGGTGACGAGACAGAGCATCCAGTGCATCCCGTAGGTGAAGTACACGTAGGTGAAGCCGGCCCTGTCGAACATCGGCGCGGTCCGTCGCGTCTCCCCACGGAAGGCGTGCGACCCGGGGTCGTGCCGGTAGCCGGCATACGCCTCGGTCTCGGTGACTCGGACCGTCACGCGGGCGTGGGTGATGGTGCACCCGAGCAGGTCCGGGGCGACGTCGAGGACGTCGCGCTCGAAGAACGACCGGGGCAGGCGTGCCATGCGGTTCAGCGGACGACCGGCGCCGCGCTCGCCCATGTCCGGGAGACCTCGGCCTGCTCGCGCAGCAGCGTCAGCTGCTCGGCGACGCGCACCGGTGCGGTGCCGCCCTTGGCATCACGCGAAGAGAGGGAACCGGCAACGGACAGCACCGACCGCACGTCGGGGGTGAGGTGGGGGCTGATCTCGGCCAGATCGGCGTCGGAGAGGTCCCACAGCTCGACGCCGCGGGCCTCGCATCGGCGGACGCAGGCTCCGGCCACCTCATGGGCGGTACGGAAGGGCACCCCTTGGCGCACGAGCCACTCCGCGACGTCGGTGGCGAGCGAGAACCCCTGCGGAGCGAGCACCTCCAGGCGCTCGGTGTCGAAGGACAGGGTGGACACCATGCCGGCGAATGCCGGCAGGAGGACCTCGAGGGTGTCGATGGCGTCGAAGACCGGCTCCTTGTCCTCCTGGAGGTCCCGGTTGTAGGCCAGCGGCAGCGCCTTGAGGGTGGCGAGGAGCCCGGCAAGGTCCCCGATGAGCCGTCCGGCCTTCCCGCGGGCGAGCTCGGCGACGTCGGGGTTCTTCTTCTGCGGCATGATGCTCGACCCGGTCGAGTAGGCGTCGTCGAGCGTGACGAAGCCGAACTCCTTCGTCGCCCACAGGACGACCTCCTCGGCATGACGCGAGATGTCGACGGCGACCATCGCGCAGACGAAGGAGAACTCGGCCATGACGTCTCTCGCGGACGTCCCGTCGATGGAGTTCTCGGTGGACCCGTCGAACCCGAGGTCGGCGGCGACGGACTCCGGGTCGAGCCCGAGCGACGAACCGGCGAGCGCGCCCGAGCCGTAGGGCGACACGGCCGCGCGTGCGTCCCAGTCACCGAACCGGTCGACGTCGCGAAGAAGCGCCCACGCGTGGGCAAGGAGATGGTGCGACAGCAGGACGGGCTGCGCGTGCTGCATATGTGTGCGGCCGGGCATGGCGACACCGAGGTGCCGGTCCGCCTGGCTCACAAGGGCGTCGACGACGTCGAGGACGAGGGTCGCGACGGACCGGGCGTGGTCGCGCAGGTACATCCGCGTCAAGGTGGCGACCTGGTCGTTGCGCGACCGGCCGGCGCGTAGGCGCCCGCCAAGGTCCGGGCCGACCCGTTCGATGAGCCCACGCTCGAGCGCGGAGTGGACGTCCTCGTCATCCGGCCGGGGGCCGAAGGCGCCGGACTCGACGTCGGCGCCGAGCCGGCCGAGCCCGTGCAGCATCGCGGCGAGGTCGGTGTCGCTGAGCAGTCCGGCACGGTGCAGCACCCGGGCGTGGGCCCGGGACCCGGCGAGGTCGTATGGCGCCAGACGCCAGTCGAACTGCGTGCTGCGGGACAGCGCGGCCAGGGCGTGCGCCGGAGCGCCGGTGAAGCGCCCTCCCCAGAGACCGCTGTGACTGGTCACGCCGGCTCCTTCCGCGCATAGGACATGAGCCGCGCGATCGCCGAGCGGGCGGCACGAGTCCCCGTGGCGACGAGGAAGATCGTGTCGTCGCCCGCGATCGTGCCGACGACGTCGTCGAGCGCCGACTGGTCGATGGCGGACGCGAGCAGGCTCGCCGCGCCCGGGGGTGTCCGCAGGACGACGAGGTTGCCACTGCCCCGGGCCGAGACGAGGAGCTCGTGACAGCGCGTCTGCAGGCGGGACTCGACGACGTCGGCGTCGGGCGCGGCCCGGACCGTGCGGTCGCCGCCCTGTCCGGGCACGGCATAGACGAGGGACTTGCCCGACCTGACCTTCTCCGCGCCGACCTCGACGAGGTCGCGCGACAGGGTCGCCTGGGTGACGACGATCCCGTCGGTCCGCAGCACGTCGAGCAGCTGCCTCTGCGAGCGGACCGACCGGCTCGCGAGAATCTCGACGATGAGCTGGTGTCGGGCGGCCCGGCTCGTCGCGACGGTCATCGGCAGTCCTGCGCGAGCTGTTGCTCGCGCAGCCACGACAGGACCGCCTTCTGGGCGTGGAGCCGGTTCTCGGACTCGTCCCACACGACCGACGCGGGTCCGTCGATGACCTCGGGCGCGACCTCGAAGCCCCGGTAGGCCGGCAGGCAGTGGAGGAAGATGGCGTCGCGGCTCGCGGCGGTCATGAGCTCCGAGGTCACGGCATATGGCGCGAACGGGCTCGCACTCCCCTTCCGGGTCGCCGACTCCCCCTCCATCCCCATGGACACCCACGTGTCCGTCGCGACCGCGTCGGCGTCGGCGACGGCGGCGACCGGGTCGTCCGTGACGAGGACGGACCCGCCCCGCGCGGCGGCGATCTCGTGGGCTCGGGCGAGGATCGCCACGTCGGGCTGGTAGGCCGCCGGTGTCCCGATCCGCACGTGCAGTCCGGCAAGAGCGCCGCCGAGAAGGTAGGACTGGGCCATGTTGTTCGCGCCGTCCCCGACGTAGCCGAGGGTGAGGCCCGGCAGGTCGCCCTTGTGCTCCTCGATGGTCATCAGGTCGGCGAGGATCTGGCACGGGTGGAACGAGTCGGTCAGGGCGTTGACGACGGGGACGCCGGCGTAGGCCGCCATCTCGTCGATCCGCTCCTGCCCGTACGTACGCCACACGATGGCGACGGCCTCCCGTCCGAGGACGCGGGCGGTGTCGGCGATCGACTCGCGGACCCCGACGTTGGCGAGCTTGCCGTCGATGACCATGGGGAACCCGCCGAGGTGGGCTATCGCGGCGGTGAAGGACACCTGGGTCCGCAGAGTCTGCTTGTCGAAGAGGACGGCGACGACGTGAGGTCCGTCGAGGCACCGGTCGGAGAAGGGGTCGGCCTTGAGCGCGCGGGCCCGGTCGAGGATCGTCCGCTGCTCCTGTGCCGTGAGGTCGTCGTCCCTGAGGAAGTGTCGGACGGGCATGGCTCAGGCCTCCTGGGTGGACGCGGACGCCAGCATGGCGTTGTCGAGGATCCCGGGCAGGGCGTCGACGAAGGTGTCGAGCTCCTCTGCCGTGATGACCAGCGGTGGCGCGAGCCGGAGGGCGTCGGGCTGGACGGCGTTGACGATGAACCCGGCCTCCCGGGCAGCCGCCATCGCCTGTGCCGCGATGGGCTCCGTGAGGGTCACGGCGCGAAGAAGACCTCGGCCGCGCACCCCGGATACCAGCGGGTGCCCGAGCTCGGCTATCCGGGCGGCGAGATGTGCTCCCGTGGCGGTGACGTGGTCGAGGAGGCCCTGCGCGTCGATCGTCGCGAGGACCGCGAGTCCGGCGGCCGCGGCGAGGGGGTTGCCGCCGAACGTCGTGCCGTGCTGTCCCGGGCCGAGCAGCGCGGAGACGTCGGGCCCGAACGTGATCAGGGCGCCGACCGGCACGCCGCCGCCGAGGCCCTTGGCGACGGTGACGGCGTCGGGGACGACGTCCTCCTCCTGGAAGGCGAACCACCGCCCCGTCCGGCCGATCCCCGTCTGGATCTCGTCGACGACCATGAGCGCGCCGGCATCGCGGGTGATGTCGCGGACGGCCGTCAGGTAGCCCGGCGGCGGGACGACGACCCCCGCCTCACCCTGGACCGGTTCCAGGACGACGGCCGCCGTGCGCTCGCCGACGGCCGCGCGCAGGGCGTCCGGCTCGGCATAGGGGACGTGGACGATCCCGGGGAGCAGGGGCTCGAACGGCTCCCGGTAGGCCGCCTTGTGGGTGAGGGCGAGCGCGCCCGTCGTGCGGCCGTGGAACGCCCCCTCCATGGCGACGATCTCGGGTCGGCCGGTCCGGCGGGCGAGCTTGACGGCCGCCTCGATGGCCTCGGTGCCGCTGTTGGCGAAGAAGACCCGGGAGCCGTCCGGAGCGTCGGCGACGGCGAGAAGCCTCTCGGCGAGGGCGATCTGGGCCGGGGAGGCGAAGAAGTTGCTGATGTGGATCCCGTCGCGCGCCTGCCGCGTCACGGCGTCGACGACGGCGGGGTGCCCGTGGCCGAGGGCGTTGACGGCGATCCCGGCGAGGAGGTCGAGGTAGCGCCGACCGTCGGCGTCCCAGACGTAGCACCCCTCGCCGCGCGCAAGGACGAGCTGGGGGCGCCCGAACACACCGAGGAGGGCGCGCTCATAGCGGTCGAGGAGCTCGGTGCCGGTCATGCGGGGTGCCCGGCGTTGTCGGGAACGACCATCGTCCCGGTCCCTTCTGTCGTCAAGACCTCGAGGAGGATGCTGTGCGCCTGACGGCCGTCGATGACGTGTGCTTGAGGTACCCCGTGCTCGACCGCTCGGATACACGCCTCGAGCTTGGGGATCATGCCGGCGCCGACGCGCCCGAGAAGCCGCCGGGCGCCCGACGCGTCGAGCTGGGACAGGAACGACGAGCGGTCCGGCCACTCGGCGAAGATCCCCTCGACGTCGGTCAGGATGACGAGCTTCTCGGCCTCGAGCGCGACGGCGAGGGCCGCCGCCGCCGTGTCGGCGTTGACGTTGAGCACCTGCCCGTCCTGGTCGAGGTCGGGGGCGATCGTCGAGACGACGGGGACGCGGCCCGCGGCGATGAGGTCGAGGACCGCCGACGGGTCGACGGTGACGACGTCGCCGACGAGCCCGAGGTCGACGCTCTCCCCGTCGACGGTGATCTCCTTGCGGCGGCCCCCGAAGAGGCCGGCGTCCTCGCCCGAGATCCCCACGGCCATCGGCCCGTGCTGGTTGAGCAGGCCGACGAGCTCGCGACCGACCTGACCGGTCAGGACCATCCTGACGACGTCCATCGTCTCGGGACTGGTCACCCGCAGGCCGCCGCGGAACTCGCTGCCCATGCCGAGCCGGGTCAGCATCGCGCCGATCTGGGGACCACCACCGTGGACGACGACCGGCTTCAGACCGGCGTACCTCAGAAACGCGACGTCCTGGGCGAAGGCGGCCTTGAGGGTGTCCGAGACCATGGCGTTGCCGCCGTACTTGATGACGACAAGCGACCCGTGGAACCGCTCGAGCCACGGCAGGGCGCCGACGAGGGTCTCGGCCTTGAGCTGGGCCTCCCGGAGGGACGGGCCTGGTCCGGGCGTCATGTGCTGTAGGCCGAGTTCTCGTGGACGTACTCGTGGGTGAGGTCGTTCGTCCAGACGGTCGCAGTGGCCACGCCGGCGTGGAGGTCGACGACGACGTGGACCTTGCGGCCGGTCAGGTCGACCAGGCTGCGGTCCTCGCCGAGGCCACCGTGGTGGCATACCTGCACGCCGTTCATCGTCACGTCGAGCATGGCCGGGTCGAACGCGGCGGAGGTCGTTCCCACCGCCGCGAGCACGCGCCCCCAGTTGGGGTCGTTCCCGAAGACGGCGCACTTGAAGAGGTTGTTGCGCGCGATGGCGCGGGCGACCTCGAGGGCGTCGGTCTCCGTGGCGGCCGTGCGGATCTCGACGGCGATGTCGTGCATGGCGCCCTCGGCGTCGGCGATGAGCTGCCGGGCGAGGTCGGCGCAGACGGCCGTGACGCCCTCGACGAGGGCGCCTTGGTCGGGGGCCGTGCCCGAGGCGCCCGAGGCGAGGAGGACGACGGTGTCGTTGGTCGACATGCACCCGTCCGAGTCGACCCGGTCGAAGGTCACCGCCGTCGCCGACCGCAGCGCCGCGTCGAGCGCCCGGGGGTCGGCGACGGCGTCGGTCGTGACGACGACGAGCATCGTCGCGAGCGCCGGCGCGAGCATGCCGGCCCCCTTGGCCATGCCACCGACGGACCAGCCATCTCCCGCAAACGACGCCTGCTTGTCGACGGTGTCCGTCGTGCGGATGGCTTCGGCCGCGGCCTGCCCGCCGTCGGCCGACAGGGCGGCGGCTGCGGTGTCGACGCCGGCCAGCAGGAGGTTCATCGGAAGCCGCTCGCCGATCAGACCGGTCGAGCAGACGACGACGTCGCCCGCGGCGACGCCGAGGACGTCGGCGACGTGCTCGGCAGTGCGGTGCGTGTCGACGAACCCCGCGCTGCCGGTGCAGGCGTTCGCGCCGCCGGAGTTGAGGATGACGGCATCGACCCGGCCGTCGGCGACGACCTGGCGCGACCACGTCACCGGTGCCGCCTCGACCCGGTTGCTCGTGAACACTGCTGCCGCATGGTGGTCGGGACCGTCGTTGACGACGAGAGCGAGGTCGGCAGTGCCGCTCGCCTTCAGGCCCGCGGTCACCCCGGCGGCGCGGAACCCCCGGGGTGCCGTGACGCTCACGGTGCCACCCCCGCGACGGGCAGACCGGTCTCTTCGGGCAGACCTAGGGCGATGTTCATGCACTGGACCGCCGCGCCGGCCGTGCCCTTCGTCAGGTTGTCGAGGGCGGCGACGACGACCGCGCGCCCGACGTGCTCGTCGACGGCGACCTGGACGTGGACCGTGTTGCTGCCGAGGACCGAACCGGTCGAGGGCCAGCGGCCTGGCGGCAACACGTGGACGAAGCGCTCGTCCGCATAGGCCGCCTCCCAGGCTGCGCGGACCGTGTCCGGCTCCACGGCGGACCTCACCGGCGCGGAGCACGTGGCGAGGATGCCCCGTGGCATCGGCGCGAGCGTCGGCGTGAAGGAGACGCGGACGTCGCGGCCGGCCGCGGCAGAGAGGTTCTGCTCGATCTCCGGCGTATGCCGATGGGTGCCGGCGACGCCGTAGGGGCTCATGGCCCCCATGGTCTCGCTGCCGAGGAGGTGCGGCTTCGGCGACCGCCCGGCGCCGGATGTGCCCGACGCGGCGACGACGACGACGTCCCGGGGTTCGAGGACACCGTGGGCCAGCCCCGGTGCCAGGGCGAGGCTGACCGCCGTCGGGTAGCACCCGGGGACGGCGATCCGCCGGGCGCCGACGAGACCGTCGCGTCCCGTGCCCTCGGCGGTCGGCAGCTCGGGCAGCCCGTAGGGCCACGATCCGGCATAGGGCGTGTCGTAGAAGCGGGTCCAGTCGTCCTCGCGGCGCAGCCGGAAGTCGGCTCCGCAGTCGATGACGACGACGTCGGCCGGCAGCTCGGCGGCGAGCGCGGCCGAGTGCCCGTGCGGGAGCGCAAGGAAGACGACGTCGTGCCCGGCGAGTCGCTCGGGGGTCGTCTCGACGAGCTCGACGTCGGCGAGCGGGGTGAGATGGGGGTGGACCGTGCCGAGACGTTCACCGGCGTTGGACGACGCGGTCAGGGCGCCGAGCTCGACCTCCGGATGCGCGAGGAGGAGCCGGAGGAGCTCACCCCCGGCGTACCCGCTTGCACCAGCGACGCCAACCCGGACCATGGTGCATGACCATACCTCAGAGCGCAGATGTATGCAGTCGCGCGTCCGATGTCGGCCTCACCTCTGGACGGCACCCACCGCTCGCGCCGCCGCCGCGACCGCCCGGTCCCGTATGGCGTTGACCTCCTCGGTCGTCAGCGTCCGGTTGCGCGCCCGGACGACGAGGCGGTACGCGAGGGACTTCTTCCCGACACCCACCTGGCCGCCCTCGTAGAGGTCGAAGAGGTCGACCGACTCGACGAGCTCGCCGCCCCCCTCGACGAGCGCCGCGCGGACGCGTTCCGCCGGGACCGACGCGTCGACGACGAGGGCGACGTCGCTCTGGGCGCGCGGCGACGTCACGAGCGTGTGGGCGACGACCGTGTCCTCCGACGCGCGGACCAGTGCGTCGACATCGAGCTCGGCGGCCAGCGTGCGCTCCGGAAGCCCAAGCGCGGCAACGACCTTTGGGTGCAGCTCCCCGGCCCAGCCGATGAGGGCTCCATCGGCGGTACCGACCCTGGCACATCGGCCCGGATGCCACGGTAACGGACCGTCGGAGGTCACCGCGAGGTCGAGGGCGAGCGACTCCCCCAGCCCGCGGACGATCTCGAGGAGGTCGGCGACGTCGGCCTTACGCCCCGCGCCCCACCACCCGGCGCGGTCCCGGTCGCCCGCGAGGAGGACACCGAGGTGCGTCGGCTGCGGCGGCACGGCTGCGCGGATCTCGGCCAGGGTCTCATCCGAGGGACGCACGCCGACCTCCTCGGTCGGGGCACCGACGAGCGTCCCGGTCCGGGCGACGACGAGGCCGACCTCGAACAGGCCGACATCTTTCGCACCACGCGACACGTTGCGTCGCAAGGCGTCCACCATGGTCGACACGACGGAGATCCGGAAGTACGGCGCCTCCTCCGACAGCGGGTTGGCCAGTCGCACCGTGCGCCGAGCCACGTCGGCGGGGTCCAGGCCGAGTGCCAGGTGGCGGTCGTCGCCGGTGAACGGAGCGCTCCAGATCTCCTCGAGCCCTTGTGCGGCCAGGACGTCGCCGAGCAGGCGTCGCACACGCTGGGCCCGGGTCAGGCCCCGACCTCCGGGCGGCGTCGGGAGCAGGGACGGTATCCCCGCATAGCCCTCGATCCGGGCGACCTCCTCGGCGAGGTCCGGCCCCTGGCGCAGGTCCGGACGCCACGACGGGGGGGTCACCGTGAGGCGGTCGCCCTCGGCGGCGACGACACACCCGATCTCGGTGAGGACCCGGGCGACGTCCGAGGCGGCATACGGGACACCGACGAGGCGCCCGGGGAGTCCAGCGTCCATGGTGAACGGTGACGGGAGGACGGGGGTGCCGACGTCGGTCACGCCCTCGTCGGGAGCTCCCCCACCGTGCTCGACGAGGAGCTCGACGGCCAGCTGGGCGGCGGCCGCGGCGATGGCCGGGTCGACCCCGCGCTCGAACCGGCGTGACGCCTCGGAGGGCAGCCGGTGCCGTCGGGCCGAACGGGCGACGGTGACCGGGTCGAAGTGGGCCGCCTCGATGAGGACGTCCGTCGTCGTGTCGGTGACCTCGCAGTCCTCGCCGCCCATGACGCCGGCGATGGCGAGCGGGCGCTCGCCGCCGTCGGTGATGAGCAGGTCGGTGGGGCTGAGGGCCCGGTCGGTCCCGTCGAGGGTCGTCATCCGCTCCCCCGGACGGGCTCGCCGGACGACGATCGAGCCGGTCAGGGAGGCGACGTCGAAGGCGTGGAGAGGCTGGCCGAGCCCGAGCATCACGTAGTTCGTCACGTCGACGGGCAAGGAGATCGACCTCATGCCGGCCTCGGTGAGCCGGGTTGCCATCCACGGCGGCGTCGGCGCGTGGACGTCGATCCCCCGGACGATCCGGGCGACGTAGCGGTCGCACCCCTGCCGGCCTCGTATCGGCGCGTCGTCCCGGACGTCGACGACGTACCCTCGGCCGTTGGCCGCCGGCGCCCGCGCCTCGAGGCCGAGGGCCGGGTCGGTGTAGGCCGCCCCGGTCGCATGGGAGTACTCCCGGGCGATGCCACGGATCGAGAAGCAGTAGCCGCGGTCCGGTGTGACGTTGACCTCGACGGTCTCGCGGTCGAGGCCGAGGAGCGGGATGGCATCCTGCCCCGGCACGAGCGCCCGGCCGTCCGGCCCTCCGGAGAGGACGAGGATCCCCGTGTGGTCCTCGCCGATGCCGAGCTCGCGGACGGAGCAGATCATCCCGGCCGACACGTGGCCGTACGTCTTTCGCGCCGTGATGGTGAAGCCGCCCGGCAGGACGCCCCCCGGAAGCATGACGACGACGAGGTCGCCCGCCTCGAAGTTGTCGGCACCGCAGACGATCCCCTGCGGCTCGCCGGTTCCGTTGGCGTCGCCGACGTCGACGGTGCACCAGCTGATCGTCTTGCCGTTCTTCTGCGGCTCGGGATCCTTCGTGAGCACGCGACCGACGACGAGGGGACCGGTGAGGCCGCCGCCGTGGATGGCCTCCTCCTCCAGTCCGACGCGAACGAGGTCGGCGGCGATGTCCGCACCGCGCGCCCCTGCGGGGACGGCGACGTACTCACGCAGCCAGTCGACGGGCACCCGCATCTCAGATCTCCATCCCGAACTGGTCGTCGAAGCGAACGTCGCCCTCGATCATGTCGCGCATGTCGGAGACACCGGTCCGGAACATGAGTGCCCGGTCGATGCCCATCCCGAAGGCGAACCCCGTGTAGCGGTCCGCGTCGACCCCGCACGCCGTCAGGACGTTCCGGTTGACCATGCCGCACCCGCCCCACTCGATCCAGCCGATGCCCTTGCAGGCCCGGCATTGCGGGTCCTCACCCCGGCAGACGAAGCAGCGCAGGTCCATCTCGGCGCTCGGCTCCGTGAACGGGAAGTACGACGGGCGCAGGCGCGTGGTGATCCCGTCGCCGAACAGCTCCGTCGCGAGCCGGTCGAGGGTGCCCTTGAGGTGGGCCATCGTGATGCCCGAATCGACGGCGAGACCCTCGACCTGGTGGAAGGCGGGCATGTGCGTGGCGTCGAGCTCGTCGGTGCGGTAGACCCGGCCGATGCACGCGACGTAGACCGGCACCCCCCGGTCGAGGAGGGTGCGCGCCTGGACCGGCGACGTGTGCGTCCGCAGGACGAGCCCGCCACCAGGGGGGTCCACATAGAAGGTGTCCTGCATCTGCCGGGCCGGGTGGTCGACGTCGAAGTTGAGCGCGTCGAAGTTGAACCACTCGGCCTCGACCTCCGGGCCCTCGGCGATCTCCCACCCCATCCCGACGAAGAGGTCGGCGATGCGGTCCGACATGAGCATGACGGGATGGCGCCTGCCGAGTGGGCGACGGCCGCTCGGCAGGGTGACGTCGACGGCCTCGTCCACGAGGATGCGAGCGTCCCGCTCCTGCTCGAGCTCGGCCTGCCGGGCCGCGTATGCCGCAGCGACCAGGGCGCGTGCGGCACCGACGCGCTTGCCGGCTTCGGCCTTGGCCGTGGCGGGAAGGTTCCCGATGGACCGGTTGGCCAGCGCCAGTCGGCTGCGGTCGCCCTGGTGGGCCAGGCGGGCCGCCTTCAGGTCCTCCAACGTCGTGGCCTCGGCGGCCGCCGCGAGGGCCGCACGGACCGCGGCGTCGACGGACGTCGGCGCGAGCGGGTCGGGCTCGGCAGGATCCGGGATGATGGTGGGCTCGGACATGGGTCCTCTCCGTGACGGGCGAGCGTGGTCACCGCGGCGCGACGCGCCGCGGCCGGGGCGGGCACCGTCGGGACCCGGGTGACGTCACCGGGCGCGGACGGCGCCCGGACGAAATCGCGCGGGAGAGAAGGCCACACGGAGTGCGGCCACTCGATCCGGCGTCGACGGCATACGGGGAGGATACCGGTCGGCGCGGCGAGGCGAGGCAGTGGTTCACGGACGGCCCACCCGCTAAACTTGACTCGTTCCAGATTCGGTGGTTCGCTGGGGCGGATGGAACGCGACCTCCCGCCCCCTGCAGAGCAGCTGCGCACCGCCGGGTTGCGGGTCACCGGGCCGCGGATCGCCGTCCTCACCGAGCTGCAGGCGCACCCTCACGCGGACGCCGAGACGATCCTGTCCGCGTCTCGCGCCCGGCTCGGCTCGCTGTCGACCCAGGCGGTCTACGACGTGCTCCGGGTCCTCGCCGGGGCCGGGCTCGTCCGTCGGATCGAGCCGGCCGGTTCGCCGGCCCGGTTCGAGACGCGCGTCGCGGACAACCACCACCACGTCGTTTGTCGTCGCTGCGGCGTCGTCGCCGACGTCGACTGCGCGACGGGTGAGCAGCCGTGCCTGCATCCGTCCGAGACGCACGGCTTCGCCATCGACGAGGCCGAGGTCGTCTACTGGGGCCTGTGCCCGCAGTGCGCGGCGGCGCAGGTCAGCTGACGGCCGGTAGGCGCACCCGGACGAGCGCTCCCCCCGCCGGCCCCTCCTCGACGAGGGCGGTGCCGCCGTGCGCCTTGGCCATGCCGCGGACGAGGTAGAGCCCGAGTCCGGACCCGGTCGACGCGGCGGACAGCCAGAACCGGGAGAAGACGACGTTCCGTTGTTCGACCGGGATCCCGTCGCCCGCGTCGTCGACGGTCATGTCAACGAAGCGGCCGCCGTCGCTCTCGACCATCGAGCCCGACAGCCGGACCCGGCCACGGCCGTGGCGGACGGCGTTGTCGAGGAGGTTGCCGATGATCTGGTCGAAGCGGTCGGGGTCGACGAGGACGGCCGGCAGGTCGGGTGGGACGTCGAGCACGAGGTCGGGCGCCGTCGCCGTCGAGCGCATGCGCTCGACATGCCGGGCCAGCGCCTCACCGACCTGGACCGGCTGCGGCCGGACGACGAGGCGCCCGGAGTCCAGGCGCGAGACGTCGAGGACGTCGGTGACCAGTCGCGCCAGACGGTCCGCGTCGGCCTCGACGGTCTCGAGCATGAACCGCTTCTGCTCGTCGGAGAACCGCTCCCAGTTGCGCAGGAGGGCCGACGTGAAGCCCTTGACGCCCGTCAGTGGCGAGCGCAGCTCGTGCGCCGTGGCCGTGATGAGCGCCGCCTGGTCCGCCTCGGCCCGTTGACGCGCGAGCGAGTCCCGGAAGCCCAGGAGGATGCCGCGGACGGCCTCGCCGCGGCCGGAGCGCAGGTAGCGCGCCGTGACGAGCAGCTCGCGTCCGTTCGGCAGCGTGAGCAGCTTCTCCCGGTGACCGGTGCGGCTCGCGAGGCCGTGCCAGGGGTCGGTCAGCTCCCACCAGGACCGTCCGTCGACGTCGGCCAACGGCAACGCCTCCCGGACGTCCCGGCCGACGATGTCCGGGGCGCTCACGTCGGCGATCCGCTCCGCGACGTGGTTGACGTACTCGACGACACCGCCGGGGCCGACCCAGACGAGCCCGTCCGGCAGCAGCTCCCCGACGGCGAAGACGACGTTGCGGGTCGTCTCGTCGAGAGTCACGCGGGGCTCGCCCATGGTCGTGAGACTAGTGAGGGGCGATGACAGCGGCCGACGCGTAGAGGCACACGGTCGCCGCCATGGCGAGGTTGAGCGACTCGGCGCGTCCGAGGATCGGCACCCGGACGACGTCGTCGGCGAGACTGCGCGTCTCCTCGGACAGGCCCCACGCCTCGTTTCCGAGGAGCCACGCATGGGGACCGGTGAGGTCCGCGTCCGGCAGGAGCGTCGAGCCCGCCCCGTCGGCGGCGAGGACCCGTATGCCGTGTGCCCTCAGGGCCGCGACGGTGGCCGCGACATCCAGCCCGGTGACGACCGGGAGGTGGAACGCCGAGCCGGCCGTGCTCCGGACGGCCTTCGGGGCATAGACGTCGACGGAGGCGTCACTGACGAGGACGGCGTCGGCCCCTGCGGCATCGGCGCCACGGATGACCGTCCCGGCGTTGCCGGGGTCGCGGACATTGGCGAGCAGGACGAGCAGTCGCGGCGCCGCCGCGAGAACCTGCTCGAGGGTCGCGTCGGGGCGGCGGCAGACGGCGAGCAGGCCCTGCGGGGCCCCCGTCTCGCTCATGGCCACGAGGACGTCGTCGGTGACCTCGTGGACGTGCCGCCCAGCGGCGCGGGCGGACTCCACGAGACCCGGGTGGCGTCGCTGCCCCTCCTGCGTGACGTAGAGGTCGAGGAGCCCGGCGCCGGCATACGCGACGGCCTCGCGGACCGCCTGCGGACCGTCGGCGACGAAGCGTCCGGACCGCTCCCGCGCCGACCGACGCGAGAGCGCCCGCACCGCCTTCACCCGGTCGGACCGGGGGTTGGTCAGCACGAGCGCTCCCGAGGGGTTGGCCGTCGCGAGACGGTCAGGCGTCGGCCTTGGCCTCGGCGACCGCCGGGACGTTGGCTCGGGCGATGTCGACGAGCTGGGCGAAGGCCGCCTCGTCGTTGACGGCGAGCTCGGCCAGCATGCGGCGGTCCACCTCGATGTCGGCGGCCTTGAGCCCCTGCATGAACCGGTTGTACGTCATGCCGTTGGCGCGAGCCGCGGCGTTGATCCGCTGGATCCAGAGCCGGCGGAAGTCACCCTTGCGGGCACGACGGTCCCGATAGGCGTAGCCGAGGCTGTGCTGGACCTGCTCCTTGGCCTTGCGGTAGAGCCGCGAACGCTGTCCGCGGTAGCCGCTCGCCCGATCGAGGACGACCCGGCGCTTCTTCTGGGCGTTGACCGCCCGCTTGACGCGTGCCATGTGCTTCTCCTTGGGGTCTTCGGTCGGTCAGCGGCCGAGCAGGCGCTTGATCTTGGGGGCGTCGTCGGGCGAGACGATGACGTCCTTGCTCAGCGCACGGGCCTTCTGCGGCGTCTTCTCGTGGAACTTGTGGACGAAGCCGGCCTGCTGGCGCATGATCTTGCCCGATCCGGTGACGCGGAAACGCTTCTTTGCGCCGCTGTGGGTCTTGTTCTTCGGCATGGTGGCCGACTCTCCTTCTGGTGTTGCGTTGGTCGTTCCGGCGGTCTGAGCCGTCACTCGGTCGTGGTGGCCTCGGTGGCCGGCGCCTCGGTGGCCGGCGCCTCGGGTTCGCTCCCCGCGCCTCGGGCCGCCGTGGCCTCGTCGCGCCGGCGGCGCTGCTCGGCCTTGGCCTCGGACTTCTTCTTCAGCGGGGCGAGAACCATGATCATGTTGCGCCCGTCGAGCTTCGGCGCCGACTCGATGACCCCGAGCTCGATGACGTCCTCCGACAACCGCTGGAGCAGGCGCAGCCCGAGCTCGGGTTTCGACTGCTCTCGGCCGCGGAACATGATCGTCACCTTGACCTTGTCGCCGCCGGAGAGGAACCGCTCGACATGGCCCTTCTTGGTGCCATAGTCGTGCGGGTCGATCTTCGGACGGAGCTTGATCTCCTTGATGACGGTGTTGACCTGGTTCTTGCGTGCCTCCCGAGCCTTCATGGCGGTCTCGTACTTGAACTTGCCGAAGTCCATGAGCTTGGCGACGGGTGGCTTGGCCATCGGGGCCACCTCGACGAGGTCGAGGTCCGCCTCGGCCGCGAGACGCAGGGCGTCTTCGACGCGGACGATGCCGACCTGTTCGCCGTTCGGGCCGACGAGCCGCACCTCGGGAACCCGGATGCGGTCGTTGATGCGAGGCTCGCTGATGTGGTGCTCCTTCGTCTCGTGCCACTGACCGCGAGACGGGAAGAGGCTCCCCGCCGCCGGCGCGCGAGAAGCCTCAAGTCGGGTCCGAAAGGCGCGCACGCCGCGGCGTACGCCGCTTCGGACCGTGACCCGGCGGCCTGACGGTCGGCGCGGGTGGAAGCGAGGCTTCTCTTGGCACGTCACCGCCGCGAGGACGGTGACCGGTCGATCGCCAAGGCTACCAGCCGAGTCACCGGATCGAGAACGCGAGACCGTCGACGCGGGCGCGCAGCTCCCCGTCCGTGGCGAGGCGCTCGCCGATCCGGGTCGCGAGCGCGCTCACGGACCGCTGGCTCAGGCCGGGGACGAGGGTGAGGACGACACGCAGGGTGCCGGACGGCTCGCCACCCTCGAGCCCGTAGGCCATGACCTCCGGCTCGTCGCGGGTCGCCATGGCGACGGCGCGGTCCACCACGGGGTCCTCCTGGGCGGGGAGCCACTCGCGCTGCATGGCCAGGGCCCACACCATGCTGGGGCGCAGCGCCGCCGGGTGCGGACCGGCGACGTCGAGGACGATGACGTCGCACCCCTCGGCGACGGCGGCCTGGGCGGCTCGGGCCGGCGTCATCGGGACGGGACGGGCGTCCCGCCTCCAGCGCTCCAGCGCGTCCAGCGACGTGAAGGCCGGCAGGGCGCGGGACCCGTCGGGGGCGACGAGGGTGGCCGTCGCGAGGCTGGCGTGGGCATCCGGGTCGCCGTCGTCGGGGATGCAGGGGACGAGGGGGACGAGGAGGCGGGCCGCGGCGACGGCCCGGACGAGGGCGGCGTCCACGACGGGACGGGCGAGCACCGCGGCGAGGGCCGGGTCGGCCGTCCCGTCGTCCCCCTCGAATCCCGTCGGCTCAAGCGACCGCCCGCCCCAGGGCTCGCCGGCGGAGTCGGTGCCGCCGGCGCCGGTCACCCGGGCCGGGGGGTGCGAGTGGTCCCATGGGTTGCTCACCGCGCTCCGGCGACCTCGATCGCCTCGGGGAGGGTGAAGGCGCCCTTGTAGAGCGCCGAGCCGATGATCGCCCCCTCGACGCCGGTCGTCACGAGGGCGCGGATCGCCGTGATGTCGTCAAGGGTGGAGACCCCTCCGGAGGCGACGACGGGGCGGTCGGTGCGGGCGCAGACATCCGCCAACAGCTGAAGGTTGGGGCCTTGGAGCATTCCGTCCTTCGCGACGTCCGTGACGACGTAGCGGGCGCACCCCTGCCCGTCGAGCCGGGCGAGCGTCTCCCAGAGGTCGCCGCCCTCGGTCGTCCAGCCGCGGGCCGCGAGGCGGGTGCCCCGGACGTCGAGGCCGACGGCGATGCGGTCACCGTGCTCGGCGATGGCGGTGGCCGTCCACTCCGGATCCTCCAGAGCGGCCGTGCCGAGGTTGACCCGCCGGCAGCCGGTCGCGAGCGCCCGAGCCAGGGAGTCGGCGTTCCGGATGCCGCCGCTCAGCTCGACAGGGACGTCGAGTCGCCCGACGATCGCCGCGAGGAGCTCCGCGTTGCTGCCTTCGCCGAAGGCCGCGTCGAGGTCGACGAGGTGGATCCACTCGGCACCCTGGTCCTGCCACGCCTTGGCGGCCTCCCACGGGTCTCCGAACTCCCAGCCGGACCCGGAGACGCCCTGCTGGAGCTGGACGGCGCGACCGCCGCGGACGTCGACGGCAGGAAGGAGCTGCAGACGCGGTCCGTGTCCGTTGTGCCCACCCGGGGCCCGGGGGTCGTGCGCCGTGTGCTCGCCCGGCGTCTCCCGTGTCGTCACAGGGTCTCCATCCAGTTGGTGAGCAGGGCGAGCCCTGCGTCGGCGGACTTCTCGGGGTGGAACTGGGTCGCGGACAGCGGCCCGTTCTCGACGGCGGCGACGAACCGGTGACCGTGAGTGGCATACGTGACCTGCGGCGCCACGCCGCTGCCAGCCTCGGCCGGGGTGGCCATGACCCAGTCGCGGACGGCATACGAGTGGACGAAGTAGAAGCGCTGGTCGCCGATCCCCGCGAAGAGGCGGCTCGGGCCGGGGGCCTCGACCTCTGACCACCCCATGTGGGGCACGACGGGCGCGGCGAGGCGCGCGACGGTCCCGGGCCACTCCCCCAGACCGGGCTCCGGGTGCGGGGAGGGCTCGGTGCTGCCGTCGAAGAGGACCTGCATGCCGACGCAGATGCCGAGGACGGCCCGGCCGCCGGCGAGCCGGCGGTCGATGACCCGCGGCGCGCCGACGGAACGCAGGCCGGCGACGCACGCGTGGAAGTTCCCGACCCCGGGGACGACGAGGCCGTCGGCGTCGAGCGCGGCCGCCGAGTCGCTCGTCAGGGCGACGTCGGCACCGACCCGCTCGAGGGCGCGGCAGGCCGACCGGACGTTACCGAAGCCGTAGTCGAGGACGACGACGCGCTTCATCGCCGGTTCCCCCGAAGGGTCTCGTGCTCCTGCTCCTCCGACACCAGGTCGTCGAACCGACGGACGGCACGCGCCGACGGCTCGACGAGGAGGGCGGACGCCGGAGCGCGTCCGGACAGGGCGTCCGGCGCCGGGAGACCGATCGCGGAGTGAACGCCGAGGAGCCAGTGCCGCACGGAGGCGCGCCGCGGCTGCCCGATCGGCTCCAGCGCCTCGGAGACGGCCTCCGACCGGGCCGACATGTGGTCGACGAGGTCGACGACGCGCAGCGGGGTCAGGCCCGGCGGGTTGGTCCGTCCGGACTGGGGCGACCAGACGGCGTACCGCTGCAGGGCCCGCCAGCCACGGGGCTGGAGGGCGACGACCCCATGGCCGTCGACCTCGCCGAGGAAGAGGCCCGGACGCATCCGGGCCGGTAGCGGACGGGCGAGCAGGGCGCGGACGGCGTCGTCATAGGGGGGCGCCGAACGGGCGCCCGCCGGGCACGGGGTCACCGTCGTCCACTCGCCGTGGCTCGCGAGGTAGACGGCGACGACACCCCGTTCGGCCCAGGCGGCGACGGCCTCCGGGCCGGCGTGGGCGTAGAGGACCGCGGGGGGCTCGGCCGGGGTCAGAGTGTCCCCTTGGCGCTCGGGATCCCGTCGACGCGCGCGTCGAGGGCGACGGCGGCGCGCATCGCCCGGGCCAGCGCCTTGTACTGTGCCTCGACGATGTGGTGGGGGTCGCGGCCGGCGAGCACCCTGACGTGCAGGGCGATCCCAGCATGGGCGGCGAACGTCTCGAGGACGTGTCGCGTCAAGGAGCCGACGTACGTGCCACCGATGACGACGTATGCCTGACCTTCCGGCTCTCCCGTGTGGACGCAGTAGGGGCGTCCGGCGACGTCGACGACGGCGAGGACGAGCGCCTCGTCGAGCGGCACCGTCGCGTCGCCGAAGCGGGAGATGCCGGCCTTGTCCCCGAGCGCCTGGGCAACGGCCTCGCCGAGGCCGATGGCGACGTCCTCGACGGTGTGGTGCGCGTCGACGTCGACGTCACCGGTCGCGACGACGGTGACGTCGATGAGCGAGTGCCGGGCGAACGAGGCGAGCATGTGGTCGTAGAAGGGGACACCCGTCTCGATCCTCGCGCGACCGGTCCCGTCGAGGTCGACGCTCACCTCGACCGTGCTCTCGCACGTCGAGCGCTTCACCGTCGCGGTGCGGTTCGTCGTGCGTGTCATGCGAGGACCTCTTTCAGGGCTCCGAGGAACGCGGTCGTCTCCTCGGGGGTGCCGGCGGTGACTCGGAGGTGGTGCGGGATGCCGACGTCCCGGACGAGGATCCCATGCCCGAGCAGCGCCTGCCAGGTCCGGTGGGCGTCGTCGAGGCCGCCGACGAGGACGAAGTTCGCGTCGCTCGGGACCGGCACGAGTCCCAGCCCCCTCAGCTCCATGACGAGCCGGTCGCGCTGCTCGCGGATGACGTCGACGGTGGCGAGCATCTCGTCGGTGTGCCGAAGAGCGGCGAGGGCGATCGCCTGGGTCGGCGCCGACAGGTGGTAGGGCATGCGGACGAGGCGCAGGATGTCGATGAGGGAGGCGTCGGCGGCGAGATAGCCGAGACGCCCGCCCGCGAGGGCGAACGCCTTGCTCATCGTCCGCGTCACGACGAGCCGTGGATGTCCGCCGAGCACGGTGAGCGCGGATGGCGTTCCCGCGCGGGCGAACTCGGCATACGCCTCGTCGACGACCACGACCGCGTCGGGCGCGGCGTCGTAGACGGCGGTGACGAGGTCGAGGGAGAGCGCCGTGCCGGTCGGGTTGTTCGGTGAACAGAGGAAGACGACGTTCGGTGCGACGTCGCGGACCTGGGCGACGGCTTCGGCGACGGTGACGTCGAACGGGGCCGCCGCGTCCCACGCGTGGCGGTGCCCGTCGACCCACCGGGTCCCGGTCGTCGCCGTGATGACCGGGTGCATCGAGTAGGCCGGGGTGAACCCGAGGGCGACGCGGTCCGGGCCGCCGAAGGCCTGCAGGACGTGCAGGAGCACCTCGTTCGACCCGTTGCCGGCCCAGACCTGCCCGGGCGACACGGGCGTGCCGGAGCGGGAGAGGTACTCGGCCAGCGCCGTCCTCAGCTTCGTGAACTCGCGGTCCGGGTACCGGTTGAGGGATGGGGCGACCGCGCGGACGGCGCTGACCATGTCCTCGACGACGTCGGCCGGGACGGCATACGAGCTCTCGTTGACGTTGAGGGCCACGGCGACGTCGAGCTGGGGCGCGCCGTATGCCGTCCGCCCGCGCAGGTCCGGGCGGACGAGACGCTCGAGGTCGCTCATGGCCGCGCGTCTCGGATGACGCGCACCGTGACGGCGTCGCCGTGCGCGGGCAGGTCCTCGGACCCCGCGAGGGCGACGACATGGTGGGCGACGCTCGCGAGGGCCTCCTGCGAGTACGTCACGACATGGATGCCTCGGAGGAACGACTGGACGGACAGGCCGCTGCTGTGACGGGCCGTGCCGGCCGTCGGGAGGACGTGGTTGGACCCCGCGGCGTAGTCGCCGAGGCTCACCGGCGCCCACGGACCGACGAAGACGGCGCCGGCGTTGCGGACCCGGGCGGCGACGTCGGCGGCGTCGTGGGTCTGGATCTCCAGGTGCTCGGCGGCGTAGGCGTTGACGACGTCGAGCCCCTGGTCGATGTCGTCGACGAGGACGGTGCCCGACTGGGGGCCGTCGAGGGCCTCGGTGATCCGTGCGGAGTGCTTCGTCGCGACGACGCGTGCGGCGAGGGCTCGGTCGACGGCGTCGGCGAGGTCCTCGCTGTCCGTGACGAGGACGGCGGCGGCGAGCGGGTCGTGCTCGGCCTGGCTGATGAGGTCGGCGGCGACGTGCTCGGGATCGGCGCTGTCGTCCGCGAGGATGGCGATCTCCGTCGGTCCGGCCTCCGCATCGATGCCGATGACCCCTTTGAGGAGCCGCTTCGCGGCCGTGACCCAGATGTTGCCCGGCCCGGTCACCATCGTCACGGGGTCGCACGTGTCCTCGCCGTCCTCGAAGCCGAGGGCGAACCCGGCGACCGCCTGGGCGCCGCCCATCGCGTACACCTCGTCGACCCCGAGGAGGGCGCAGGCGGCGAGGATCGTCGGGTGGGGGTAGCCGGTGAGCTCGCCGGTGTTCTCCTTCTGCGGCGGGCTCGCGACGGCGAGCGAGCCCACGCCGGCGATCTGGGCCGGGACGACGTTCATGACGACGCTGCTCGGGTAGACCGCGCGGCCACCCGGCACGTAGAGGCCGACGCGGTCGACGGGAACCCATCGCTCGGTGACGGTGCCGCCGTCGACGACGTGGGTCGTCGTGTCGGCGCGGGACTGGTCGGTGTGGACGAGGCGGGCGCGGCGGATCGCCTCCTCGAGGGCGGCCCGGACGTCGGGGTCGAGCCGGTCGAGGGCCCCGGCCATGACGTCGACAGGCACGCGCAGCCGCTCCGGTCGGACGCCGTCGAACCGGTCGCCGTAGTCCTTGACGGCCTCGGCGCCGCGGCGGCGGACGTCCTCGACGATCGGGCGGACGACGCCGAGGGCGGCCTCGACGTCGACGGTCGCCCGCGGCATGACGTTGCGCAGCTCCCGCGGCGTCACGGAGCGCCCGCGCAGGTCGAGTCGGTCCATCATGGGTCAGATTCTAGGAAGTCGCCCCGGCGTCGGCTCCCATGTCCGTATGCCGTTCCCTCGCCTCTGCCGCCACGGCCCCCACGGTTGGGGCAGAGGTGGGCGCGCTACCGGCCGTAGAAGGCGGCCATGACGGCGGCTCGGGCGTGGCGTGCCACCCGCAGGTAGCGCTCGCCGAGCTCCTGGCCGGATCCCGGTGGCAGGCCGAGGACCCGGGCGATCCCGTTGGCGTCCACCGTCTGGCTGGGCAGCGACTCGAACGAGCGGCCATGCCAGAGGGTGCCGGCGTTGCGCATACGGGAGGCGAGGACCCATGCCTCACGCAGTGCCACGCCGGCCCCGGGCTCGATCAGGCCCGCCTCGACACACGCGTCGAGGGCCGAAGTCGTCCCCGTCGTCCGAAGACCCTCGAGCACGTGCGCGTGCTCGAGCTGTTGGAGCTGGACGGTCCACTCGACGTCGGACAGCCCGCCCTGGCCGAGCTTGAAGTGCCGCCGACGGTCGCCACCACGCGGGATCCGCTCCGCCTCCATCCGCGCCTTGAGGCGGCGGATCTCGCGGACCTGGGCCGGCTCCAGGCCCCTCGCCGGCCACCGGATCGGGTCGACGAGGGCGAGGAAGCGCTCCGCCAGCCCCTGCTCCCCTGCCATCGGCGTCGCCCGAAGGAGGGCCTGTGCCTCCCACACGAGCGACCAGCGCTCGTAGTAGGCCCGGTAGGAGGCGAGCGACCGGATGATCGGCCCGTTCTTCCCCTCCGGGCGAAGGTCGGCGTCGAGGCCCACAGGCGGCTCGGCGGAATGTGCCGACAGGTGGTGGGTGAGCCCGCGGACGACCTCGGTGGCCTCCTCCAGGGCGACGTGCTCGTCGGCGCCGGGCAGTGGCTCGTGGACGAACAGGACGTCGGCGTCCGAGCCGTAGCCGACCTCACCGCCGCCGAGGCGCCCCATCCCGACGATGAGCAGCCGGGTCGACAGCGGCGATCCGCGCCGCGCCTCGACCTCGGCGATGCAGACCTCGAGAGCGGACTCCAGCAGCGCCGCGGTCAGGTCGGTCAGGGCGCCGGCCACCCCGTCGAGATCGAGGTGGCCGTCGAGGTCGGCCGCCGCGATCCGGAACAGCTCGGCACGCCGGACGGCGCGCATCGCGGCGACCGCCGACTCGCCGGGGGGCCGCCGCGACCCGGCGGAGCGCATACGCGCGAGCAGGTCGCCTCGAGACAGGGGCACCAGACCAGAGGGGTCGCCGAGGAACTGGACACACTCGGGCGCGCCGACGAGCAGGTCCCCGGCGTACCCGGAGCGGGCGAGGATATGTGCGAGACGCTCGGCGGACGTCCCCTCGTCGCGGAGCATCTTGAGGTACCAGTGGCTCGAACCGAGCTCGTCGCTGACCTTGCGGAAGGCGAGCAGCCCCATGTCGGGGTCCGCCTCGTCGGCGAACCACCCGAGCATGACCGGCAGGAGCGTGCGCTGGATGGCGGCCCGACGCGACAGTCCGGCCGTCAGGACCTCGAGGTGGCGAAGCGCACCGGCCGGGTCGCGGTAGCCGAGGGCCGACAGCCGCTCCCGGGCAGCGTCGGGCGCCAGTCGCGCCTGCTCGCTCGACAGCCGCGCGACGGCGGACAGCAGCGGCCGGTAGAAGAGCCGCTCGTGGAGCCGCCGGACCTCCCGAGCCTGGGACTGCCATCGCTCCACGACGGCGCCCTCAGGGTCCTGTCGGTATCCCAGCGCGCGCCCGAGGCGGCGCAGGTCCGCCGCGCCCGTCGGCATGAGGTGGGTGCGGCGGAGCCGGAACAGCTGGATCCGGTGCTCGAGGGTCCGCAGGAAGCGGTAGGCCGCGTCGAGGACCTCGCGGTCGTCGCGCCCGACGTAGCCCCCGGCGGACAGGGCGGCGAGCGCGTCGAGGGTCGTC
Source organism: Actinomycetes bacterium (assembly GCA_021783215.1). Classification (GTDB taxonomy): domain Bacteria; phylum Actinomycetota; class Actinomycetes; order Actinomycetales; family Dermatophilaceae; genus JAJXUB01. Next base: position 25,980 of record JAJXUB010000001.1, read on the forward strand.
CCCGAGCGCAGCCGAGGGTCGCTGCGGCCGTGCACGAGCTGGAGGAGCTGGACGGAGAACTCGACGTCCCGCAGGCCGCCGCGACCGAGCTTGAGCTGCCGGGGGGCCTCCGCGGCCGGCACGTGCTCCTCGACCCGGCGGCGCATCGACTGGACGTCCTCGACGAAGCCCGCACGCCCGGCCGCCTGCCACACCATGGGGCTCAGGGTGGCGACGTACTCCTCGCCGAGGGCGCGGTCCCCGGCGACGGCCCGGGCCTTGAGGAGCGCCTGGAACTCCCACGTCTTGGCCCACCGCTCGTAGTAGGCGCGGTGGCTGGCGACGGTCCGGACGAGCGGCCCGGCCCCGCCCTCCGGGCGCAGCGCGGCGTCGACGGGCCACAGGGTGCCGTGCGGGGTCGTCGCGCTGCATGCCCTGATGAGCCGCGTCGCGAGGCGTCCGCCGGCCTGCATGGCCTCCTGCTCGCCGACGTCGCCGAGGGGCTCCCCGACGAAGATGACGTCGACGTCGGAGACGTAGTTGAGCTCCCGACCCCCGGTCTTGCCCATGCCGATGACGGCGAGCCGGCACGCCGTCGCCTCCGCGGGGAGGTCCGCGACGGCGATCGCGTAGGCCGCCTCGAGCGCCGCCTCGGCGAGGTCGGCGAGCGCGGCCGCGGTCGTCGGCAGCGCGGCGAACGCGTCCGGCGCCGTGAGGTCGAGGGCCGCGATCCCCAGGAGCTGACGCCGGTACTCGATGCGCAGGGCGTCGTCGGGGGTGATCCTGCGCGGTGCGCCGACGGCCGAGAGGAGCCGGGACTTCCGGTCCGCGACGGCCATGGGCTCGGCGTCGGCCACGGCCCGCCAGTGCGTGGGATGAGCGACGAGGTGGTCCCCCAGAGCGGCCGACGCGCCAACCACCGCGAGGAGCCGGTCCCGGCCGCGGCCGGCTCGGCGCAACGTCGACAACAGGTATGCCGTGTCGTGGCTCTCGTCCTCACGTGCCGGCGACCGGCGCAGGGACTCCATGAACCGGACGAGGCAGAGCAGGGCGAGATCCGGGTCGGCGACGGCGGCCAGCGCCTCCGGCAGCCCGTCGGCGAAGACGTCGTCGAGCGGGTCGACGAGGCCGCCGAGGGCGGGTTCGGCGAGCAGCGTCGCGGCGCGACCGGGGTCGGCGAAGCCGAGCCGCGCGAGCGACCCGGCGACGCTGCTCGACCGGTGGTTCACGGCATGCGCCCCTGGCGTCAGAGACGCGGCAGGTAGCGCTCGAGCTCGAAGGCGGTCACCTGGTTGCGGTAGTCGTCCCACTCGGCGTGCTTGTTGCGAAGAAAGAACTCGAAGACGTGCTCACCGAGGGTCTCGGCGACCAGGTCGCTCTCCTCCATCCGGGTGACCGCCTGGTGCAGCGACGTCGGCAGCGGCCGGATGCCGAGGGCACGACGCTCCTCGCTGGTCAGGCTCCACACGTCGTCCTCGGTCTCGGGCGGCAGCTCGTAGCCCTCCTCGATCCCCTTCAGGCCGGCCGCGAGGATGACGGCGAAGGCGAGGTAGGGGTTGCACGCCGCGTCGAGCGTGCGGACCTCGATGCGGGTGCTGTTGCCCTTGTTCGGCTTGTACATCGGGACGCGGACCATCGCCGAGCGGTTGTTGTGGCCCCACGTCAGGTAGGCGGGCGCCTCGCCACCGCCCCAGATCCGCTTGTAGCTGTTGACCCACTGGTTGGTCACCGCGGTGATCTCGTCGCCGTGCCGGAGCAGCCCGGCGATGAACTGCCGCCCGACCACCGAGAGCTGGTAAGGGCCGCCCGCCTCATAGAAGACGTTCGTGTCCCCCTCGAAGAGCGACATGTGCGTGTGCATACCCGACCCCGGGTGCTCGGCGAACACCTTCGGCATGAACGTCGCGTAGACGCCCTGCTCGAGGGCGACCTCCTTGACGACCGTCCGGAACGTCATGATGTTGTCCGCCGTCGTCAGGGCGTCGGCATAGCGCAGGTCGATCTCGTTCTGGCCCGGCGCACCCTCGTGGTGGCTGAACTCGACGGAGATTCCCATCGTCTCGAGCATCGTGATGGCAGCTCGGCGGAAGTCCTGGCTCGACCCCTGCGGGACGTGGTCGAAGTAGCCGGCGTTGTCGATCGGCTTCGGGGACCTGCCGCTCTTGAAGCCCTTCTTGAGCAGGTAGAACTCGATCTCCGGGTGGGTGTAGAAGGTGAAGCCGAGCCTGGCGGCCTTGTCGAGCGCCCGCTTCAGGACGTAGCGCGGGTCCGCCATCGAGGGTGTCCCGTCGGGGAGGGCGATGTCGCAGAACATCCGGGCCGTGCCGGGGCTCGCCCCCCGCCAGGGGAGGACCTGGAACGTCGCCGGGTCCGGCTTGGCGAGCATGTCCGACTCGTAGACCCGGGCGAAGCCCTCGATCGCCGACCCGTCGAAGCCGATCCCCTCGGCGAAGGCGCCCTCGAGCTCGGCCGGGGCGACGGCGACGGACTTCAGCGTGCCGAGGACATCCGTGAACCACAACCGGACGAAGCGGATGTCGCGTTCCTCGATGGCACGGAGGACGAACTCCTGCTGGCGGTCCATGGCGCGATCCTCCCGCATCCGTGTTTCCGTGTCGTTACGTCACCCGCCGCAGGCCGACCCTCGTCACGATGCGCTCGCGCTGGCCGCCGCTGTGGACGACGTCGGCGCCGTCGACGGTGAGCTGGCTCGCGTGCCGCCGCAGGGCCTCGGTGACCACGGGTAGGAGCGCCACGAGGTCGAGGACCTCGACACCCGGCTCGTCGATCTGCGAGGGCGGGACGACCTCGACGAACGGGACCCCGGTCAGCGTCGCGACAACCCGGGTCGCCTCGTGGAGGTGGACGTGGTCGGGGTGGCCGTAGCCACCGGTCGCGTCGTAGGAGATGAGCAGGTCCGCGCGTACAGACCGCACGTATGCGGCGACGTCGGCGGCCGTCTCCGCCACGGTCGCCGCGGTCAGCGACCGGTCGTCGGCGTCCGCCGCGGGCCCGGCGACACCGTCACGCACCCAGCGCATCCCGGAGTCGCGGTAGAGCCGGGGCAGGAGCCCGTCGGCCCGGGCCGGGGGGGCTCCGACGTACGCATGGTGGTGCACCCCGAGGACGACGAGGGCCTCGGCGAGCTCGGTCTCGCGGTGGAGGACGAGCTCCTCGGTCCCCGGCGCGATGGTGAGGGCGCCGGCGACGACCTCCCCGCGCTCGCCGCGGGTCGCCGTGAGGACGTGGACCTCGAGGCCGGACCGGACGAGCTGGGCGACGAGGGCGCCCGTCGCGAGCGTCTCGTCGTCCGGGTGGGCGTGGACGAGGACGGGACGGGTCACGCCGTCCAGCAGGCTCATCCGCCCGCTCCGAGGTCGGCATACAGGCAGGCGAGCCGTCGCGCCGCCCACCACCACTCGAAGCGCCGCGAGTGGATCCGGGAGACCGTGCCCATGCGCTCGATGAGACCCGGGGTCGTCAGGAGCTCGGTGATGGCGCGGCCCCACTGGTCCGGTTCCCGGCTGTCGATGAGCTGGCCCGTCTCCCGGTGGGCCACGGCCTCCCGGAGGCCGCCGGCCGCCGACGCGAGGACGGGGACCCCGCTGGCGGCCGCCTCGAGGGCGATGAGCCCGAACGTCTCCGAGTGTGACGGGACGAGGACGATGCGGGCTCCCCGCAGCAGGGTCGCGAGGTCGCCACGTGACTGAGGGCCGATGAAGGTGACGTCGTCCTCGAGCCCCAGCCGGCGGACGAGCCCGGTGAGCTCACCGGCGTACTCGGCGAAGTCCGCGGACGTGTCACCGGCGACGACGAGGTGGGGCCGAACCCACTTCTCGACGTGGGCAAGCGCCCGGAGGGCGAGGTCGGGCGCCTTGAGCGGCTGGAGCCTCGCGGCGAAGAGCAGGTAGCCGTTGTCCCCGGTTCCGAACGCCGGGCGCTGCTCGCCGGGGCGGAGCGGCCGGAACGTCTCGTGGTCGACGCCGGGGCCGATGATGACGACATGGTCCGGGTCGGCGCCGCAGCGTTCAACGGCCGTGCGAGCCTCGGCGGCGCTGATCGCCGCGACGGCGTCGGACTCCGTGGCGACCTGGTCCTCCCCCGCGACGCGGCGCGGCGACTCCGGGGGCTCTCCCTCCGAGAGAGGCTTGCCGGGGTGGGCGGCGACGGAGTGGAAGCTCTGCACGTGCGGGATCCCCAGGGCGCGCGCGACCGGGAGGGCGGCGACGCCGGACATCCAGTGGTGCGAGTGGATGACGTCCCAGCCCCGGGCCCGCGCCACGACGTCGAGACCGGCGGAGAACTCCTCGATGTGCTCGTCGATGGCGCTCTTGGCGAGCCGCTGCGTCGGTCCGGCCGTCACGCAGTGAAGGCTGACCCCAGCCTCGAGGTCCGTCCGGCCCGGCGTCCCGGGCGCCCCGCGACGGGTGACGAGGTCGACGTGATGCCCGAGCCCCGCGAGGGCGTGAGCCTGCGCGAGCTCGACGACGTTCATCCCTCCGGCGTCACCGGAACCGGGCACGTCGATCGGTGAGGTGTGCATCGAGATGAACCCGATGCGCAGGGGTCGTGGTTCCACGGGCTCACCCTAGGCTGGTGTCATGACCGAGGTCACCGCCCCGTACGGAACCGGCGCCCAGGCTGCGCCCCAGAAACGCATTCGCATCCCCCACCTCATGCAGATGAAGGAACGCGGCGAGCACTGGGCCATGCTCACCGCCTACGACATGTATGCCGCCGAGATCTTCGACGCGGCCGGCATTCCCGTCCTCCTCGTCGGGGACAGCGCGGGCAACAACGTCTTCGGCTTCGAGACGACCGTCCCGGTGACCGTCGACCACCTCGTCCCCCTCGTCCGCGCCGTGACGAGCGCCGCGAAGCGGGCGATGGTCGTCGCGGACCTGCCGTTCGGGTCCTACCAGGCGAGCCCGCAGCAGGCTCTCGCGACGGCGACCCGGTTCATGAAGGAGGGGCTCGCCCACGCCGTCAAGCTCGAGGGCGGTGCGCCGATGGTGCCCGAGGTCGAGCTCCTCGTCCGGGCGGGCATTCCCGTCATGGGCCACATCGGCTTCACCCCCCAGAGCGAGCACGTCCTCGGCGGGTACCGCGTCCAGGGTCGCGGCGCCGGCGCGGAGAAGCTCATGGACGATGCGCTGGCGCTGGAGAGGGCCGGATGCTTCGCCGTCGTCATGGAGATGGTGCCCGTCGGTGCGGCGCAGGCGGTCACCGAGGCGCTCAAGATCCCGACGATCGGCATCGGCGCCGGTCCGCACTGCGACGCCCAGGTCCTCGTCTGGCAGGACATGGCGGGCCTGCGGGGTGGCCGGGCACCGCGCTTCGTCAAGAAGTACGCCAACCTCCGCGAGGAGCTCGGCAAGGCGGCCGCCGCGTATGCCGCGGACGTCGCGTCAGGTGCCTTCCCGGCGGCAGAGAACTCGTTCGAGGAGTGAGCAGGTGAACGGCACGGTCGGCCCGACACCGTGGAGCGACTTCGGCGGGCGCGCGGCGGCGGCATACCAGGGGCGGTTCGACGACAAGCCGGCCGCGGGCGAGGACGCCCACGGCGAGGCGACGTTCGTCGCGTCGATCGCCGAGCCGCCGGCACGGGTCCTTGACGCCGGGTGCGGCGTCGGACGGGTCAGCGCCGAGCTGACGCGACGCGGCTTCCGTGTCGTCGGGGTGGACAAGGACCCGGGCGTGCTCGCCATCGCCCGGGAGCGTGACCACGAGTCCCGGTACGAGCTCGCGGACCTCGCCACCCTGTTCCTCCGCGGGCAGACCTTCGATGTCGTCCTCATGGCGGGCAACGTCATCCCGCTCCTCGCCCCACACACCCTCTACGGCGTCATGAAGCGGGTCGCCGCGCACGTCAACGGCGGCGGGGTGGCCGTGGCCGGCTTCGGCGTCGACGAGGCCCACCTGCCGGTGGGATGTCCGGTGACACCGCTCTCGGAGTACGAGAAGGCCTGCGAGGTGGCCGGGCTCGCGCCGGTGGCGCGTTACTCGACGTGGGCGAAGGACGCGTTCCGGCGCAGCGACGGCTACGTCGTCGAGGTGCACCGCCTGCGCTGAGGGGCGCGCCCGTCAGCCCTTGTCCGGGGCCTTCCACCCGCCCGAGGCGTTCCGCTCGTCCCACGCCCTGTCGTCGGCGTCCCACTTCTCGGTGTTCTCCCGCGCGTGGTCGAGGGCGTTCGCGGCCTCCTCGGCCGAGCGGTAGGGGCCGAGGACGTTCGCGTCCGGGCTGCGGGTCTCGTCGGTCTCGACCTGCCCCGTGCCCACGTTGAACCAGTAGTTCATGCCTACACTCCACCGTATGCCGGTCGCCCACGCAACAGTCCTGCCTGGAACGGTCTCCCCTTGGCGGGAGGTCCCGGCGGCGATCGAGCGCCCGGAGTACGTCGGCAAGTCGGGACCGGAACGGCAGTCCGGCCCCGAGGTCAAGGACGCCGAGACCGTCGAGCGCATGCGCGTTGCGGGCCGGATCGCGGCACGGGCCATGGCGGCCGGCGCCGCCGTGCTCGCGCCCGGAGTGACGACGGACGAGATCGACCGCGTCTGCCACGAGTTCCTCGTCGACCACGGCGCCTACCCCTCGACGCTGGGCTACCGGGGTTTCCCGAAGGCCGTGTGCACGTCGGTCAACGAGGTCATCTGCCACGGGATCCCCGACAGCCGCCCCCTGGAGGACGGCGACATCGTCAATATCGACATCACGGCCTACATCGGCGGGGTCCACGGTGACACCGACGCGACGTACCTCGTCGGCGACGTCGACGAGGAGTCCAAGCTTCTCGTCGAGCGCACCCACGAGGCGATGATGCGCGGGATCCGGGCGGCCCAGCCCGGTCGCCAGATCAACGTCATCGGCCGCGTCATCGAGTCGTACGCGCGTCGCTTCGGCTACGGGGTCGTGCGCGACTACACCGGGCACGGGATCGGCGAGGTGTTCCACTCGGGGCTGATCATCCCCCACTACGATGCGGCGCCCGCCTACGAGACCGTCATCGAGCCCGGGATGACGTTCACCGTCGAGCCCATGCTCAACCTCGGCTCGCCCGACTGGGAGATGTGGGATGACGGCTGGACCGTCGTGACCAGGGACAAGCGTCGGTCGGCCCAGTTCGAGCACACGATCCTCATCACCGAGTCCGGGAACGAGATCCTCACCCTCCCCTGAGGTTGGGGACGGGCACCGGAGAAGGGCGGCACACGTATGGCGGGCAAGGGCCTCCCCCTCGGCATCGACGTCGGCGGAAGCGGCATCAAGGGCGCGCCGGTCGACCTCGGCAAGGGGGCGTTCGCCGCGAACCGGCTGCGGACCGAGACGCCCCAGCCGGCGACGCCGGAGGCCGTGTGTGCCGTGATCGCCGACATCGTCGGCCACTTCGGGGAGGCGCGCGGGGACGCCCCGGTCGGCGTGACGATCCCCGGCGTCGTGCGGCACGGCGTCGTCCAGACGGCGGCCAACATCGACACGTCGTGGATCGGCTTCGACGCGGAGGCGTACCTCGCGAAGGAGATCGGACGTCCCGTGCATGTCGTCAACGACGCGGACGCGGCCGGGGTCGCCGAGCTCGAGTACGGCGCGGGGGACCACACGAAGGGGCTCGTCATCCTCACGACGCTGGGGACGGGCATCGGGACGGCCCTCCTCTACGACGGGGAGCTGATCCCCAACGCCGAGCTCGGCCACATCGAGATGAACGGTGGGGACGCCGAGCGGCAGGCGGCCCAGTCGGCTCAGGAGCGCGAGAACCTGTCGTGGGAGCAGTGGGCCGCGCGGCTGCACGACTACTACACGCACCTGGAGAGCCTGCTCTGGCCGGAGCTGTTCCTGGTGGGCGGCGGCGTCTCGACGAACGCCGACAAGTTCCTCCCCCTCCTCGACATCCGCACCCCCATCAAGGCGGCCACGCTTCGGAACAAGGCGGGAATCATCGGCGCCGCGCATCTTGCCGTCACCGAGGCGGCGAAGGCGAAGGCGAAGTCAGGCAAGAAGTAGGGCTCAGGGCGAGATGTCCGTCGGACCCTTGCCGGCCAGGTCGAGCAGGCGTGTCGTGTCGCGGCACCCGAGCCTGTCGGCCTGGTCGAGGTAGAGCGTGCGGCCGTTGGCGCTCAGCGTCCCGTCGTGGACGGGGATGGCCGTCGCGACGGCCATCCGACGGAGGAAGGCGACCATCTCCTTGCTCGCCTGCCACGGAGCGGACAGGGGGAAGGAGACGACGTCGACGTCCCCAGGCTCGCCGTCGAGCGCGTCGCCGGAGTGGTAGAGGCTTGGTTCGCCCGCGGCCCGGATGACGACGCCCGTGTTGGCGACGCGCGGCAGGTCCTCGTGGATGACGGCGTGCAGAGCCCCCACGGGGTGGACCGTCACCTCCCCGACGGCCCGTGGGGTGCCGTCGTGGGCGGTCGCCTCGATCCCCAGGGTGCGCAGGATCGCCGCCGTCTCGTGGTCGCAGTGGATCGGGACGTCGCCGTTCCTGTCCAGCAGGAGCGGCAGCCGGTCGACGTCGACGTGGTCGGGATGCTGGTGGGTGACCAGGACGGCCGAGATGTCTGCCAGCCCCTCCCAACCGGATGCCCAGGTGCCCGGGTCCAGAAGGATGCGCTGGTCGGCCACCTCGACGAGCAGGCACGCGTGCCCGAGGTGAGTGATCCGCATACACCGACCGTATGCCAGCATCCGCCTCCGCGGGGCGTTGCCTCCTGCCTCCGGTCGAGGTCGTCGGGGACCCCAGCCGGTGGCGGGTCACCGCGGACCGGAGGACGTCCCGTGCAGATGGGGGGATGAGCCGGCCTGTAAGCCGGGTCCTGTTCCCCGACGCCGTTGCCGGCGACGGAGCGACGGTCATCCATCTCGGGTCGCCGTTGCCGACGACCTCCAGCGCTCTACCCGGATGCTCGGGCGGGCCGCCCTCTAGCGCATCCTTGTCTGAGCTTGCTCCGGGTGGGGTTTACCGAGCCGGCCTCGTCGCCGAGGCCGCTGGTGGTCTCTTACACCACCGTTTCACCCTTGCCGTCCGGCCAGGCCGGACGGCGGTCTCTTCTCTGTGGCACTGTCCCGCGGGTCGCCCCGGGTGGCTGTTGGCCACCACCTTGCCCTGTGGAGCCCGGACTTTCCTCGGCGGCACCGAAGTACCGACGCGACCGTCCGGCCGACTCATCCCACCACCGAGGATAGCTGGAACTCCACGGTGCTCGTCGCCACGTCGGCCTTGGTGAGGGTCGCCGTGACATCGGCGCCGAGCTCCCCGGGACCCTGGGCGCGGGCGACGACGGCAGGATCGACGAGCTGGACGATGGCGCCGCGCTCGTCCCGTTCGACGAGGACCCCGGCAAACGCCTCACCGAGATGGTCGACGAGGACGGCGGCCTCGACGGTGTCGGTGCATTCACGCTCGACGCGCGAGGCCGTGTGGTCGGACGTCGCCATGATGGCCGGCAGCGTGGGGAGGGCCTCGCGCGCCCAGGCGGGGACCTCCGAACCCCCGACGACGGCCGCGCAGACGGCGAGCCCGAAGCGGTCGACGAGTCGTCGAAGGGGTGCGGTCACATGCGCGTACGGCGCGGCGACGGCCGCGTGTTCCGTGGCCGCCGGCGCTGTCCCGTCGAACGGCGTGTACCCCGCACCGCGGAACAACGAGGTCGCGGCGTGGATGAGGGCGAGGTGCTTGGGGTTGGTCCGGTCCAGCGACCTGAGGAACGCCCCGTAGGCCACTCCGCCCGGCCATTCGACGCCGAGCGCCCTCGCGTGCCGGCGAAAACGCTCGACGGCGGCCGGGGCGGCCGGTGGCATGGTCCGCAGGATGCCGACGCCTGCTCGGAGCATGAGGTCGGCGGCGGCCATGCCCGTCATGAGGGAGATCTGGGCGTTCCACTCCTCGCACGGGACCGGGGGCCGGAACCTCAGGTGGAAGTCGCCGGCTGGCCCCTCCGTGACCTCCTGCTCCGGCATCGGCAGGCTCGCCCCGCCGCGCTGCGCCTCGAGAGCGATGCGCCTCTCCCCCACCTCTTGGAGCAGCATGAGCCGCTCGTCCGCGGTCCCATCGTCGACGGCCCGCTGGACCTCGGCGTAGTCCATGCGGTCCGTGCTCATGACCCGCGCACGGTAGAGGTCCGTCGCCGTCGTCGACCCGTCCGCGGCGAGGGTGAGGTCCCACACGTATGCCGTCCGCTCGGCTCCCGGGAGCAGGCTCGCGACGCCCTCCGACAAGGCCTTGGGATGCAGCGGAGCACGCTCGTCGGGGCAGTACACCGTCTGGCCGCGCTTGCGGGCCTCGGCGTCGACCGCGCCCCCAGGAGCGACGAACCTCGGCAGGTAGGTGATGGCATACCGGACGCGGTAGCCGTCGCCGGACCGCGAGATGTGCAGCGCCTGGTCGAGATCCATCGACCCGGGCGGGTCGATCGTCAGGAACGGCACCGCCGTCTCGTCCCGGTCCACAGACTCGAGCGGAGCGCCCGCAACGCGAGTGGCCTCGGCGCTCACCTGCGCAGGGAAGCCCTCCGGGACCTTCAGCTCCGCGCGGATCGCCGCGAACCGACCGGTCAGCTGGGCCCCCGCAGCACTGGGCGCGACGTCCGCCGCGGTCGGGCGGAGCCGCACGATGCGTTTCGGCATGGGCCCAACCTACCCGGCACTCTCGCCGTCCCAGGGCGAACGCCCCTGGGGATGGGCAGGACCGGGGCTGCCGGCCGGCTCGAACTGGGGCGCCGGCGACGCCCGGCGCTCAGGTCCGGTTCGTGAAGACGACCGACAGCTCGCCGTGCGGGAGGACCTCCACCGCGGTCAACGAGCCCGGAGCCGCGGCGAGCCGCCACGAGGCGTCGACGGTGAGGCCGAGAACGTGGCGGAGGACGACCATGATCGGCTTGCGGTGGCATACGACGACGGTCGTGCCGCCCTCGGCGAGAACGGCCTCCCACGCGGCGACGACCCGCTCCGTCAGCTGCGAATGGGACTCCCCGCCCGGACGCTTGTAGCCCGGGTCCTTACGCATCGCGAGGAACGACTCGGGGTCGCGGGCGATGAGGTCGCGCATGACGGCGCCGTCCCAGTCGCCGAAGCTCTGCTCGTCCCAGGCGTCGTCGACCACGGGCTCGACCCCGATGGCGGCGGCGACCGCGGCGCCCGTCTGGCGCGCACGAGCGAGGCTCGAGGTGACGACCCGGGCCCCCCCGGGTCCGACAAGGTGGAGGACGCCCCGGGCCGCGGCCTCAGCCTGGGCGCGGCCCGTGGCATTGAGGTCTGGGTCGGGGCCGCCGCGACCGTCCAGCCGTCCCGCGACGGTGAAGTCCGTGACACCGTGCCTGACGAGGACGACCCGGGTCGGCCCGTCGTCGCGGGCATCGGCCACGGCCGCCGCCTCGGGCCGGTCCAGGCGCCGGTCGATGGTCCGCCCGTCCATCCCTTTGTTGGACAGCAGGTCCGCGTCCGTGTTCTCCGCCCGCGGCACCCAGGTGTATGCCACGGAGCCCCCCGCCGCGCGGATGCGGTCGACGATCTCGCGGGCCTCGAGCGCCAGGCGCCGCATGTCCTCGTGCTTGACCTTCCAGCGGCCGGACATCTGCTCGATGACGAGCTTGGAGTCCATGGCGACGGTGACCTTGGCGCCCGGGTCGATGGCAAACGCCGCGTCGAGGCCGGCGATGAGGCCGGAGTACTCGGCGACGTTGTTCGAGACCTGTCCCAGGGGGGCGGCGCGCTCGACGAGCACCGCGCCCGTCACGCCGTCACGGACGAGCGCCCCGTAGCCGGCGACACCGGGGTTGCCCCGCGAACCGCCGTCCGCCTCGACCCGAAGACGCCGGCTCACAGGCCCGACTCGGGCGTCCGGACCAGGATGCGACGGCACTCGTCGCAGCGGAGGACCTCGTCCTCGGGGGCGGCCTTGATCTGGCCCAGCTCGACGGCGTTGAGCTCGAGCTGGCATCCGAGGCAACGGCGTTGACGCAGGGCGGCCGCCCCCGAGCCGGACACCAGCGTGATCTTGTCGTAGAGCGCGACGAGGTCCGCGCCGACATCGGCCACGATGGACTCCCGTGGCGCCGCGACGGCCGTCAGCTCGGCGTCGATGTCCGCCAGCGCTCTGTCCGCCTGGGACTGCAGCGAGCCCACCTGGGCGGCAAGCGTCGTGCGCCGGTCGGTCAGGGCGTTGAGCTCGGCCTCGGTGGCCTCCGCGCGCTCCATGACCTCGAGCTCGATGTCCTCGAGCTCGGACTGCCGGCGTGCCAACGACGTCAGCTCGTGCCCGATCGCCTGGAGGTCCTTCGCCGTGCCGACGCCGGAGTCGAGACGTGCCTGGTCGCGGGCGACCCGGTCACGGACAAGCTGGACGTCGGCCTCCGCCTTGGCCACCTCGCGCTGCACATCGCCGGACTCGGTGCGCTTGCGGATGATGTCGTCGTCGAGCGCCTCTGCCGCCGCACGGGCGGCGGCAAGCTCGCCGAGAACGGGAAGGACGCTGCGCTGGTGGCGAAGCTGCCCCACACGTGTGTCGAGCGCTTGGAGCTCGAGCAGCCGAAGCTGGCGGTCGGGTCCGGCCTTCACGCATCGCCTCCGGGCGGCTCGGCGCCGACGGTGAAGGTCCACGGGTCGGTGCGCAGTGTGCAGATGTCGGTCTCGACCCTATCCGGCCGATCCGTGGAGCCAAAGGCCTCGTCGAGGAGTGCCTTGACCCGGGGCAGCCACAGGGACTCCGTGGCCCAGTGGCCGGCGTCGACGAGGAACGGTGCTCCGCCGCCGCTCGCCTCGCGGTCCTCGAGGGCTGGGTGGTGCCGGAGATCCGCCGTCACGTAGACGTCCGCCCCCGAGGCCCTCGCCGCCTCGAAGCCGCTGTCCCCCGCTCCCCCCATGACGGCGACCCGCCTCACCTTCGCCTTCCGGTCGCCGCTGACCCTGATACCGCCGGCGGCGGCCGGTAGGACCCGGGCCAGCCGGCTCGCGAGCGCGGCCAGGGTGACGACCTCGGGCAGCGTGCCGACGCGCCCGAGCGGGTGGCCCTCCTCCTGCGTCAGGGGTTCCACCTCGGTCAGGCCCAAGGCGTCGGCGAGGGCGTCGCTGACACCCCCGGCCGCCGCATCCGCGTTCGTGTGCGCGGCATACAGCCCGAGGCCCGAGCGAACCAGCGAGGTGACCGCACGCCCCTTGGCGCTGACGCTCGGCGCGATGGAGCTGACGCCGCGGAGCAGAAGCGGGTGGTGGGTGACGAGGAGGTCGACGCCGTCCGCGGCCGCCCGCTCGATGACCGCCTGGGTCGGGTCGATGGCGCACCGGACACGTCGGACCACCGCCCCGAGGTCACCGCTGACGAGCCCGACCCGGTCCCAGGACTGGGCGGTCTCCGGCGGGTAGGCACGGTCAAGGACGGAGACGACGTCGGCGAGCGTGGTCATGTGGGCCCGGCCGGGATCGAACCGACGACGGCCGCGGTGTAAACGCGGTGCTCTACCAGCTGAGCTACAGGCCCCAGGACGTGTCGGATACCCACGCCAGGCAGTCATTGTGGCAGCATAGGGAGCCGGCCCCGCCTCGCCCGTCGCCAGGCTGGTCAGGCCCGGGCGAACACCATGACCGAGTAGGGCCCGAGGCCGAGCTCGGCCGAGGCCGGCTGGCCATCCGCCGGGGACTCCACGGCCTCGAGGTCGCCGCTGCCCTTGCCGGCGAAGGGCCCGTAGTGGGGCGAGTCGGAGTTGACCTTGCACCGCCAGGGCCCGGCGGCGGGAAACCCGATCCGCTGGCCCCAGACCTCGTCGCCACCGAGGTTGGCAACGACGACGACGTCGTCGCCGGGGCCGCCGTCGAACCAGCGGTGCATCGCGAGGACCTTGGCACCCTCGTCGCAGTGGGTCACCTGGTAGCCCTCGCCGGACAGCCCGCGGGTGTCGTTGTCCCAGTTCCGGCGGAGCCGGATGAGGTCACGGTAGAAGGCGACCGTCCCGGCGAACGTGTCGGCGAGGGACCAGTCGAGCCCGACGGTGTCCTGGAACCAGCCACCGGTGAGGAACTCCTGTCCCTCGAAGATCATCGGGATCCCGGGCGCCGTGAGCGCGATGCCCGCGGCGACGGTCGACTTCTTCTGGGCCAGCCACCCGGTCGGCTCCGTCGGCGAGATCTCCGGCGGCATCCGCTCATGGCCGTTGGCGACGGCGTCATGCGACTCCGTGAAGAGGACACGGGCGAACGGCGCGTCGCCGCCCGCCGTGAGCAGCCCGCAGATCGCCCCGATGGAGCGGCTCGCGTCGTCCGCCTGCTGCATCGTCGAGCGGAGGACCCGGACGAAGCTTCCGTCCCACTGGGCGGAGAACGCGGCACCGGCGTCGTCCCACGCGGTGAGGCGGTGGTCGTCGCGCATGTCCTCCGCGATGGTGAGAGCGTCGGGCCGGATGCCGTGGACCGCGTCGTTGAGCTCCCGCATGAGGCTCCACCCGTCGGGGATCTCTTCCGCGCCGAACCCGTCGAGCGAGCGGATGTACGCCGTCATGTCGAGCCGGAGCCCGTCGACATGGCACTCCTGCACCCACATGAGCGCGTTGTCCGTGATGTACTGCCGGACCTCGGCGCGGCCGTAGTCGGGCCGGGTATCACCCCACGGCGTCGCGGACCGGTCGTCCTCGTAGAAGTAGATGCCGCCCTTGCCGTTCTGCGACCACCCGTCGAACCGCCAGAGCTGGAGGTCGCTCGGCCCGAAATGGTTGTAGACGACGTCGAGGATGACGGCGATGCCTCGCTTGTGGCACTCGCGGACGAGGTGGCGGAACTGGTCCGGGCCGCCGTAGACCGACTCGACGGCGAACGGGTGGGCCGGGTTATAGCCCCACGAGTCGTCGCCGGCGAACTCGGCGATCGGCATGACCTCGATGGCGTTGACGCCGAGTCCCACGAGGTGGTCCAGCCGCGTGACGGCGGCGTCGAAGGTGCCCTCCGGCGTGAACGTCCCGATGTGCAGCTCGTAGATGACGAGCTCGCCCGCCGACGGACAGCGGAACGAGTCGCCCTGCCAGTCGAAGCCACCCGGGTCGGTGAGGATCCCGTTGCCGACGGAGTTGGTGACCTGCCGCGCATACGGGTCGATGCGGTCGAGCGGCCCCTCATCGGTGCCGATCCGGTACTTGTACTCCTGCCACGTCCTCGCCCCGGAGAGAGTCCCGGACCACGTCCCGTCGCCCTGGCTCTCGAGGTGGTTCGCGTCGCCGAACCATCCGTTGAACTCACCGATGACGGCGACCGTGCGCGCGTTCGGTGCCCAGACCCGGAAGGTGTACCCGTCGTCGACCTTCGTCGGGCCCATCGGCACGCTCATCCAGTGATCTCCCTTAGTGCTTCCCGGTAGGCCGTGAAGTCGCGGCGCTTCCCCGGCTCGTTGACGAGGGTCCACCGTACGACCCCGTCGCGGTCGAGCAGGAACGTCCCTCGCAGGGCCATCCCGTGGTCCTCGTCGAACACGCCGAATGCCCGTGCCACCGCACCGTGCGGCCAGAAGTCCGAGAGGAGCGGGAAGAAGTAGCCTTCGACGTCGGCCCACGCCCGGTGCGCGAACGCCGAGTCACACGAGACGGCGAGCACCTGGACGTCCGCGGACGCGAAGGAGCCGAGGTCGTCGCGGACCTCGTTGAGCTCGCCGGTGCAGATGCCGGAGAAGGCGAACGGGAAGAAGACAAGGACGACGTTGCGGTCGCCGCGGAACGACGACAGCGTCGTCGGCGTGCCGTACTGGTCGCGGAGGGTGAAGTCCGGTGCCCGTTCACCGACTCCGACGGGCGTCTGCGCCATCAGCGTCGGCCGTGCTTGGGCGCGACCAGCCGCATGGCGGCCCAGTCCTCGCCGGCCGCCATGGCGCAACATGCCGACAGGCCGGCCGTCTTGGCCGCCTCGTCCACGTCGCTGACGGGGACGGCATCGGGGCTGCCGGGCCGCGGGGTGAGGAGGCAGATGAAGCCGGACTCGTCGAGGTTCGTCACCGCATCGACGAGGCCGTCGGCGAGGTCACCGTCGCCGTCCCGCCACCACAGGAGGACCCCGTCGGCCGCACCGGAGTAGTCCTCGTCCTCCAGCTCGCTGCCGACGACATCCTCGATGGCGAAGCGCACCGCGTTGTCGACATCCTCCTCCCAGCCGAGCTCCTGGACGATCTGGCCCTGGACGAACCCGAGTCGAGCGGCCAACGTGGTTCGGTCGGACCTTCCTGAGGTCCCCACCGGGGTGTTCATGACTCGTAGTCAAACGACTGGTGTGGCTCCCGCGCAACCTCGTGGGCCGATGTGGCGCGCGCAACCCCGGCGCGCACCGACTCCTCGGCGAGGAACCGCTCCGCCTCGAGCCGCGACAGGTGGGGAATGGTCGGGTGGACCCGGCCCCGCGTGCTGTGCAGCCGCACCGTCGCGATGCCGAGGACGCGCTCGAGCGGCCCCTCGGACAGGCCCGTCGACTGGATCCGCGCGTGCGGGACGATCTGTGCGACCCGGTCGAGCCGGCCGTGCCGGATGACGATGGCCGACTCGGTCACGGCGTAGCCGGTCCGCCCGCACGTCAACGGGTCGACGAGGCGCGCCGCGAGCGGCGACGTCGTGAACCCGACCGCGTTCCCGGTGCCCTGGGTCGCGGCCGCGAGGAGGTCTGACGGTGGCGGCTGGATGGCGAGTGCGAGGACGTCGAGGGCCTCGGCATACGTCCCGACGGGAAGGATCGTCGACGTCTCCGTCGCCTCTCTGCCGGGGTGGGAGCCGGCGACGTTGAGCTCGATGCGCCACCACCCGAACGGGCGCCAGAGGAGTGGCTGGGTGAGCTCGACGGCCTGGATGCGGTGGAAGGGCACCGTGGTCGCCCGCAGCTCGAGGAGCCCGTGCTGCGCACGGAGCGCTGCCGGCGTCGTCTCGAGGACGAAGTTGAGCTCGTTGAGCAGCTGCCGTCCGTGCGCCGACCCGACGCCGAGGACGATCGGGACGGCGGCGAAGGCGAGCTGGGGGTGCCCGAGACCGAGCTCGACCGCGGACCCGACGAGCAGGAGCCCGAGGAGAAGGACCGAGGGCCGCCACAGGGCGGCCTGCAGCTGCCGCAGCGGCGGCACCTGGATGACACGGCGCCCCGGGGTCACCGAGGCGAGCGCCTCGTCGGGGTGCGCACCCGCTCCGCTGTGCGTCGCGAGGTCGGTGAGCCGGTCCCGCAGGGCAACGGCGTCGCGCTGGGCGAGGAAGGACAGGCGCAGGTGCGCTTCGTGGCCGCCCGCCGACCGGACGACAACCTGGGACAGGCGAAGGATGCGGGCGAGGACGGGGCGGGTGATGTCGACCGCCTGGATGCGGTCGTACCGCACCTGCCGGTGCCGGCGGAAGAGCACGCCGGAGCGCACCTCGACGAGGCTGTCGGTCAGGCGGAACCTCGAGAAGAGCCAGGACACCCACGAGAGGGCGACGAAGAGGACGACACCGGCGAGGAACAGTGCCAGGAGGAGGCCCAGGTGCCTGGTCGTCGGGTCCTGCCCGGGGGCGCCGCCCCGCTGGCTGCTGATCCGGTTGACCTGGTCGCTGACGAACCACGACCCGTAGGCGATGACGACGAGGCCGCCACGCACCAGCGGCGTCAGCGGGTGGACGTGGCGCCAGGGCGGCTCGGCGGCGACCGGGGGGCTCGACGTCACAGCCCGGCCCGCTGTGAGTCCCCGCGCCGCGCGAGTCGTTCGCGGAGCGCCTCTGCGTCGGGCAGGTCGAGCCCCGGAACGGTTCCCCCCGTCTCGGGGGAGGCCGTGTGGACGATGACGGACGCGAGACCGAAGGACCGCTCGAGCGGCCCGGAGTGGACGTCGACGAACTGGAGCCGCCCGTAGGGGACGGACGACAGCGACCGGAAGAGACGACCCTTGCGGATGACGAGCTCCTCCGGCAGCTCGACCCACGAGATGGCCGGCACCTGCCTGGCGACGACCCAGAGTCCCCCCAACCAGCCGAGGACGGACAGCGCCACCCCGAGCCAGGCCCAGCTCCAGCCGGCGAGGGCGAGGACGGCGCAGGCGAGGAGCGGCGGCAGCGCGACGAGGCTGACGAGGATGAACCGGATCATCCGAAGCCTCCCGGAGACGGGGTGCCACCCGAGGCCGCCGTCGCCCCGCAGCAGAACCGTCGCCCCACTCGGCTCGTCCATGCCCACAGTGTGCCGGACGCCGACGGGGGCACCCGCGCGAGCCGGCGATCCGCTCTCCGAGTGGCGGCCGGCCGACCCGAGCGCAGTTGTGACCTGGCGCACGTTGTGGGCGAGGATGGGTCCATGACGCCCGACCGACGGCTCGACCAGGGCCCCATCCTCAACGGCATACCGACCAACCTGCCCGACATCGACCCGAGCGAGACGCGCGAGTGGCTCGACTCGTTCGAGGGCGTCGTCGGCGGAGCGGGCCGAGAACGCGCGCGGTACCTCATGCTCCGAATCCTCGAACGGGCCCGGGAGCTGCAGGTCGGCCTCCCCTCGGTCACGACGACGGACTACGTCAACACGATCGACGTCGCCAACGAGCCGTGGTACCCGGGCGACGAGAAGGTCGAGAAGGACATCCGCCGGATGAACCGATGGAACGCCGCGATGCTCGTCCACCGCGCCCAGCGGCCCGGCATCGGCGTCGGCGGTCACATCTCGACGTACGCCTCGGCGGCGACCCTCTACGAGGTCGGCGTCAACCACTTCTTCCGGGGCAAGGACCACCGCGGGGGCGGCGACCAGGTGTTCTGGCAGGGACACGCGTCCCCGGGGATGTACGCCCGCGCGTTCCTCGAAGGCCGGATCGGGGCGGACCGGCTCGACGGGTTCCGGCAGGAGCACAGCCACGTCGTCGACGGGGTGCCCCTCGGGCTGCCCAGCTATCCCCACCCGCGGCTCATGCCGGACTTCTGGGAGTTCCCGACGGTGTCCATGGGCATCGGGCCGCTGAACGCGATCTACCAGGCGCAGCTCAACCGCTACCTCCACCACCGCGGGCTCAAGGACACGTCCGAGCAGCACGTGTGGGCCTTCCTCGGCGACGGGGAGATGGACGAGGTCGAGTCCCGCGGCGCGCTCCAGTGGGCCGCCAACGAGGAGCTCGACAACCTCACCTTCATCGTCAACTGCAACCTCCAGCGGCTCGACGGCCCCGTCCGCGGCAACGGCAAGATCATCCAGGAGCTCGAGGCGTTCTTCCGCGGCGCCGGCTGGAACGTCATCAAGGTCGTGTGGGGCCGCGGCTGGGACCCGCTCCTCGCCGCCGACGGCGACGGCGCGCTGCGCCACATCATGAACATGACGAACGACGGGGACTACCAGACCTTCCGGGCCAACGACGGCAAGTACGTCCGCGACCACTTCTTCGGCCGCGACCCGCGCACGCGCAAGATGGTCGCCGACTGGAGCGACGACGACATCTGGTGGAAGCTCAACCGCGGAGGCCACGACTACCGCAAGGTCTACGCGGCGTACCGGGCCGCCCTGGAGCACACCGGCCAGCCGACCGTCATCCTCGCCAAGACGATCAAGGGCTACTCCCTCGGGACGCACTTCGCGGGCCGCAACGCGACCCACCAGATGAAGAAGCTGACGCTCGACGACCTCAAGGGCTTCCGCGACCAGCTCCACATCCCCTTCACGAACACCCAGCTCGAGGAGAACCCCTACCTGCCCCCGTACTACCACCCCGGCCCGGACAACGAGGCGGTCCAGTACGCCATCGAGGTCCGGGGAAAGCTCGGCGGGCCGATCCCGACCCGGCGGGTGCGGCACGAGCCCGTCCACCTGCCGGAGCGGGCGGCATACGGGCAGGTGAAGAAGGGCACCGGCAAGCAGAACGTCGCGACGACGATGGCGTTCGTCCGCCTCCTCAAGGACCTCATGCGGGACCGGGAGTTCGGCGACCGTGTCGTGCCGATCATCCCCGACGAAGCGCGGACCTTCGGGATGGACAGCTTCTTCCCGACGATCAAGATCTATAACCCGCACGGGCAGAACTACACGTCCGTCGACGCGGAGCTCATGCTCGCCTACAAGGAGGCCAAGGACGGCCAGATCCTCCACCTCGGGATCAACGAGGCCGGCTCGGTCGCCTCGTTCACGGCCGCCGGGACGTCGTACGCCACGCACGGCGTGCCGCTCGTGCCGGTGTACGTCTTCTACTCGATGTTCGGGTTCCAGCGGACCGGCGACTCGATGTGGGCGGCCGCCGACCAGATGGCGCGTGGGTTCCTCATCGGCGCCACGGCCGGACGGACCACGCTGACCGGTGAGGGGCTGCAGCACGCCGACGGTCACTCCCATCTGCTCGCGTCGACCAACCCGGGGGTCGTGGCGTACGACCCGGCCTATGCCTACGAGATCGCGCACATCGTCGAGGACGGGCTGCACCGGATGTTCGGGACGGACCCCGCCCTCACGGATGCCGACCGGAACGTCATGTACTACCTGACCGTCTACAACGAGCCGATGCCGCAGCCGGCGGAGCCGTCCGACGTCGACCGCGAGGGGATCCTCCGCGGGATGCACCTCGTCTCGGCCGGCTCCGGCGACGGCCCCCGCGCACAGCTCCTGGCGTCCGGGGTGGGGCTGCCGTGGGTGCTCGAGGCACAGCAGCTCCTCGCCGCCGACTGGGGTGTCTGCGCCGACGTGTGGTCGGTGACATCGTGGAGCGAGCTGCGCCGCGACGGGATGCGGTGCGACGAGGCGGCGTTCCTCCACCCGTCCGACGAGGCGCCGGTCCCCTACGTGACGCAGCGACTGCGGCAGACCTCGGGTCCGGTCGTCGCCGTGTCGGACTACCTGCGGGCCGTCCAGGACCAGATCCAGCCGTGGGTCCCGGGTGACTACGCCTCGCTCGGCGCCGACGGGTTCGGTTTCTCCGACACGCGCCCGGCGGCACGGCGGTACTTCCACATCGACGGGCCGTCCGTGGTCGTCCGCACGCTCCAGATGCTCGTGACGCGCGGCGAGGTCGACCCGTCGGTCCCCGGACGGGCCGCGGAGCGCTACCGCCTCCTCGACGTGACGGCGGGCGCGTCCGGCAACGAGGGCGGAGACGCCTGAGCCCATCCGTCTCCGGTTCTCCGCCTCGGGTGGGAAGCCCGAGACGACCCGGGGGCGCGCGTCGGACGTCGACCCGGCATCCGGACCCCCTGTTTGTCTATGCATTCTTTCGCATATAGTTGCAGTCATGTCCAAGGTCCTCACCTCCCTACCCCTCGGCGAGAAGGTCGGCATCGCCTTCTCCGGCGGCCTCGACACGTCCGTCGCCGTCGCGTGGATGCGGGAGAAGGGGGCGATCCCCTGCACGTACACAGCAGATATCGGCCAGTACGACGAGCCGCACATCGACGAGGTCCCGGACCGGGCAGGCCAGTACGGCGCCGAGCTCGCTCGTCTCGTCGACTGCAAGGCCGCGCTCGTCGAGGAGGGCTTGAGTGCCATCGCCTGCGGCGCGTTCCACATCCGAAGCGGCGGCAAGGCCTACTTCAACACCACGCCCCTGGGACGTGCCGTCACGGGCACGCTCCTCGTCCGCGCCATGCAGGGCGACGACGTGAGCATCTGGGGCGACGGCAGCACGTTCAAGGGAAACGACATCGAACGGTTCTACCGCTACGGCCTGCTCGCCAACCCCTCCCTGCGGATCTACAAGCCATGGCTGGACGCCGACTTCGTCGGGGAGCTCGGCGGCCGCCAGGAGATGAGCGAGTGGCTCGTCGCGCGGAACCTCCCTTACCGCGCGAGCGCCGAGAAGGCGTACAGCACCGACGCGAACATCTGGGGTGCCACCCACGAGGCGAAGACCCTTGAGCGTCTCGACGCGTCGATGGAGATCGTCGAGCCGATCATGGGCGTCGCCTTCTGGGACGAGTCCGTCGCCATCCCGGCCGAGGACGTCACCATCACGTTCCGCCAGGGTAGCCCGGTCGCCATCAACGGGACGGACTACCACGACGCCGTGGCGCTCGTCCGGGAGGCGAACGCCATCGGGGGCCGACACGGCCTCGGCATGTCGGACCAGATCGAGAACCGCATCATCGAGGCGAAGTCCCGAGGCATCTACGAGGCGCCCGGGCTCGCGCTGCTCCACGTGGCATACGAGCGCATCCTCAACGCCATCCACAACGAGGACACGATCGCCAACTACTACAACGAAGGCCGACGGCTCGGCCGGCTCCTCTACGAAGGCCGGTGGCTCGACCCGCAGTCACTCATGCTCCGCGAGAGCCTCCAGCGATGGGTCGCCTCGGCCGTGACCGGCCAGGTGACGCTCCGGCTGCGGCGGGGGGACGACTACACGATCGTCGACACCCGTGGCCCGAGCTTCAGCTACCACCCCGACAAGCTCTCCATGGAGCGCACCGAGGACGCGGCGTTCGGCCCCCTTGACCGGATCGGCCAGCTGACGATGCGCAACCTCGACATCGCCGACAGCCGCACGCGCCTGGAGATGTATGCCGCCCAGGGCACCCTCGGCCCGCGGCACGTCGACCTCGTCGGCGAGCTCCGCCCAGGCGGCGCCGCGCAGATCACGGCGAACCCGAGCGTCGACCCGGACCTCGACGACGCCCTCGACGCCGCCGCGATGCAGCAGGGCGTCGACTGACCGAAACCGTGACCGCACAACCCTGGGCAACGGCGCGGGTGGAAGCCGATGATGGGGCATGGTCCCGGACGACGAGGATCAGGACGGCTGGTTCGCCGACGAGGGCCCGAGCCACGGGGCTGAGGGCCCACCGCGGACGCGACGGCTGTCGCTCCTGGCCGTCCTCGGCACGCTCGCCGCATTCACCGTCGTCGGGGTCGCCACCGTCAACTGGGTCGACGCTCGGCAGCGGCCGCCCACAGGTCCTCGGCTGACAGCGAACGCGCCCTCCACGTCGGCCTCGACGACCCCCCGGACGACGTCGACGGACGGCGGCTCGACGACTCGCTCGAGGACCATCGGCACCGTCACGACCCAGGTCGCGCCGGCCATCCTCGGCGCCACCGGCGCCTGGACGCTCTTCGCGCGGGGGGCGGACGTGCTCGTCCGGCTGGACATGTCCCGCGGGTGGGTCAGCGAGACCGCCGTGCCTCCCCTTTCCAGCAGCGGTCCCGTGTCCTTCGTCGTCGGCCCGGACCGGGTGCTCATCCGTCCTCTCGACGGTGTGCCGGGATACGTCGTCCCCGACGGCGGCTCTGCCCAGGAGGCTGCCGGCCTGCTCTCCCACGGCGGCCCGGTCGTTCCCGGACCGGCACCGAACCGCGTGTGGGCGCAGACCGGCTGGGGCTCAGACCAAGCCATGGCGCTGGTCGGCCTCGACGGCCGGGCCATGGGTCGGCCCGTGCACATACCTGCCGACATGTCGCCGATGTCCGCCGAGCCCGACGGATCCGGCTCGCTCCTCCTTCAGGGGACCAGCGGTTGGTATGCCGTGCAGGGCGACAGCCTGCGTCGGGTCACGACCGGGACGGTGCTCGCCGCGTCCGCCAGCTCCTGGCTCGTGTCCGACTGCGACGACCTCCATCGGTGCGTGACCGCACTGGTCGACCGCACGACCGGGCGGCGCCGACCCCTTGGCGCGAGCCTGGCGGCGACGGGGTCCTTCGGCTCCATCGCTCCGGACGGCCGCTGGGCGGCGGTGCCGCTCTACGGGTCGAGCGGGTCGACCCTGCTCATCATCGACCTCGCGACCGGGGTGCGACGACCGGCCACCGTCTCACCCGCCCCCGACTACTTCCCCAGCGGGACGTTCGCGTGGACGCCGGACAGCCGATGGCTGCTCGTGGTCGACTCCGACCGGGCGATCGTCGCCCTGGACCCTGTGACCCTGCGCACGCGTCCCCTCGGCGTGGACCTGCCCTTCGTCGACCAGATCGCCGTGCGCGGCTAGGAAGCGACCGGCCCGGCACTCGTTAGGTTGGTCCACGTGTCACAACGGCCGGTCATCCCCACGCGCACGACCAGATCGGGCGCCGACGTCCCGGCCATCGGGTTCGGGACGTACCGGTTGAACGGGCACGCGGGCGTCGGGGTCGTCAGGGAGGCGCTGACGTCCGGCTACCGGCTGCTCGACTCGGCGTTCACCTACGAGAACGAGGGGGCCGTCGGGCGCGCGGTCCGCACCTCGGAGGTACCCCGCGCCGACGTCCTCGTCGCCTCAAAGCTCCCCGGCCGGCACCACGCATACGACCAGGCGCGACGGACCATCGAGGAGAGCGTCCTGCGGATGGGCCTGGACCACATCGACCACTACCTCATCCACTGGCCGAACCCCCTGGGCGACAGGTACCTCGAGGCGTGGCGCGCGCTCATCGACGCCCGGGAGCGGGGGCTCGTCACCGAGATCGGCGTATGCAACTTCCTCCCCGAGCACCTCGACCGCCTCGAGGCGGAGACGGGCGTCCTGCCGTTCGTCAACCAGATCGAGCTGCACCCCTACTTCCCGCAGGTCGAAGCGCTGGCCTACCACCGGGCTCGGGGCATACTCACCGAGGGGTGGGCCCCGCTGGGGCGTGGCAGCGACCTCCTGGCCAACCCGACGATCGGCGACGTCGCCGCGGCCTACGACGTGACACCGGCCCAGGCGGTGCTGGCCTGGCACGTTGCCATGGGGTCGATCCCCCTGCCCAAGGCGTCATCGCCGGCGCGGCAGCGGCAGAACCTCGACGTGTTCCGCGTGCGGCTGTCCGACGCCGACCGGGACCGCATCACCGCCCTGGGACGTCCGGATGGGCGTATCGGCGGCCTGGACCCGGCGACGCACGAGGAGCTCTGAGGCAGCGCCGGGCGTCAGCCGACCTTGTGCAGCCAGCGGACCGGGGCACCGTCGCCGGCGTACCGGAAGACCTCGAGCTCGGCGTCCCAGTCGCGGCCGAGAAGCTCGTCGAGCATCTCCTCGAGCGCCTCGGGAGAGCCCTGGGCGAGCATGATGGCCTCGCGGAGCCGGTCCTCGCCGACGACCGCGTCGCCGTTCGCGG
Source organism: Actinomycetes bacterium (assembly GCA_021783215.1). Classification (GTDB taxonomy): domain Bacteria; phylum Actinomycetota; class Actinomycetes; order Actinomycetales; family Dermatophilaceae; genus JAJXUB01. The sequence continues at coordinate 50,896 of JAJXUB010000001.1, forward strand.
ACGTCCGCGTGTGGTGGATGCCAAGGCTCGGCGTATGCGACCAGCGCGCGCCGTCGGCACCCTCGGACGGCTCTTCGGTGATCTCGTAGCGGACGCCCTGAAACCCGCGCAGGGCCGAGGCGAGGGCGGCGCCGGTCCCCTGGGCGCCCCGCCACGACAGCTCACCGCGGACGAGGCCGGGGGCGGCAGGCTGAGGGATCCAGTCGATGGAGACCCGCTGGCCCAGGGCACCCTCGAGCGCCCAGACGACGTGCGGACACAGCGAAGCCGGGGTCGAGTGAATGAACACCACCCCGCGCGTGACGATGTGCGCCATCGCAACCGACATCCGGGTCTCCGTTTCGTGCGTGGGACGTCTTCCCCAACGCCGCGCACAAGGGGCGGATGACCGGCAGCTGCCGATGCGTCAGTCTTCGGTTGTGCCACCCATTGTGCCTCATGGACCTCATGTGCACCAGAGGCCACCGCAGGCACGACCGACGACCAGGCCGCTCGGCGTACGCCGTCCCGGTAGGCTCCGAGGGCCGCACGGGGCGGTAGCTCAGTCGGTCAGAGCAGCGGACTCATAATCCGTCGGTCGTGGGTTCAAGCCCCACCCGCCCCACCCGCGCGCGTTACCGCCTGGTACTGGTCGTGATCGCGACCAGTACCAGGCGGTAACACAGGATTGGGGCGAGGGTCCGGCCCGTCGTTCGTCCCCCACCCGGTAGTGGAGCCCGAGCAGCTGTCTGTAGAACTCCGCAAGCGCCCTGGCATCCGGAGCATCGATGGCCGTCTGCAACAGCTCCGGGTAGCCACCGGCACCGGCCGGCGCGACGTCGGTCACCGCGCGCCCTATACCCCGCGCGCCGTCGACCCCTCGTCGTGCGCCGTCCCCTCGACATCCGTGCTGGCCTCGGTCTCGTCGCGGTAGGCCGGACGCGCTTCCTCGAGACGGTGGCCCTCCTTGTCCGTCGGGACATCGGGGTCGAGCGCGTCCGCCCGCCGCAGCTGCTCGGCGTGCGCGGCCTGGGCCTGCCCGAGGCTCTCCTGGTCCCGTTCGTGCTCGGTGCGGATCTGGCGCGCCCGCGCCGCCGCCTCGTCCGCCTCCGCCTGGGTCTTGCGGTACTGCGCCTCGGTCTCGTCGGCCTTCGCCTGACGTTCCTCGACGAGGCGCTCGTGCTCGGCCGCCTGCTCGCGGATCTTCGCGGCTTCGGCCCGGTTGGCCTCCTCCCGGCGTGCCCGCGCCGCCCGCGCCATGACGAGGACGACGAGGAGAAGGACGATCGCGGCGACGACGATGAGCCACGTCAGCTGGGTCTTGCTCATGGGTGCCCCCTGTGGTGAGCCTGGTCACGGCGTATGCCCTGGTCCTGCCGAACCTATCCGCTGAGAGGGGACGGGTGTGGCTTAGGCGTCCGCCGACCTGACGGTCCCCGGGGACGCCTCGAGCCTGCTGGGCCCCTTCGGCGCATGCGCGAGGAGGAAGGTATGCATGTCCGCCGCAGCCGCCTTCCCCGCCCCCATGGCGCTGATGACCGTGGCTGCCCCAGTGACGACGTCACCCCCGGCCCACACCCCCTCGAGGTGGGTCCTCCCGGTCGCCTCGTCGGCGAGGACCGTGCCCCAGCGGCTCCGGTCGAGGTTCGCGGCTCCGGTGAACACCAAGGGGTTCGGGCTCGTGCCCAGGGCGAAGATGACGGTGTCGGCGACCAGGTCCAGCTCCGACCCCGCGACGGCACGGGGCCGACGGCGTCCCGACTCGTCGGGCTCGCCGAGCTCCATGCGAACACACCGCAGCGCGGTCACCCGGCCGCCGTCACCGAGCACGGCGACCGGGTTGGTGAGGAAGTCGAAGACGACGCCCTCCTCGACGGCGTGCGTGTACTCCTCGCGACGGGCCGGGACCTCCGCCTCGGACCGCCGGTAGACGACGTGGACCTCACCCGGACCGGTCTGCGGGTGCGCCGCGGCGCGAAGCCGCTGGAGCCGCAGGGCGGACCGCGCCGCGTCCATCGCAACGTTGCCGGCGCCGATGACGGCGACCCGCTCCCCAGCCTTGACCGGCGTGTCGTACTCCGGGAACGCATACCCCCTCATGAGGTTGACCCGGGTGAGGAGCTCGTTGGCGCTGAAGACCCCGTTGAGGTTCGTCCCGGGGATGTCCATGAACGCCGGCAGGCCCGCGCCGGTCCCGAGGAACACCGCGTCGTAGTCCTCGCGCAGCTCCACGAGGGTGTACGTCGTCCCGATGACGTGGTCGGTCCGAAGCTCGATGTTGAGGTGCTCGACCGCCGTTCGCACCTCGGCCGTGATGATCGACCTCGGGAGCCGGAACTCCGGGATCCCATACGCCAGCACCCCACCGGGAAGGTGGAGCGACTCGAAGATCGTCACGGCGTGACCGAGCTTGGCCAGGTCGACGGCGCACGTCAGGCCCGATGGACCCGAGCCGACGACGGCGACCCGACGGCCGGTGTGCTCGAGCGGCGCCGCGGGGAGGATGTGCTGCTGGAGGGCGTGGTCGCCGAGGAACCGTTCGAGCCGCCCGATGGCGACCGGCTCGTGCTTGGCGCCCAGCGTGCAGCGGGCCTCGCACTGGGACTCCTGGGGGCAGACGCGCCCACAGACGGCCGGGAGGCTGTTGCGCTCGGTGAGCGCGTCGACCGCGGCGGCGAGGTCGCCGTCACCCAGGGCGAGGAGGACGTCGGGGATGCGGACGCCGACGGGGCAGCCGTCGACGCAGTGCGGATTCTTGCACTGGATGCACCGCTGTGCCTCGAGCCGGGCAGCCTCCCATGTCAGCCCGAGGGCGACCTCCTCGAAGTTCGCCGCCCGCTCGTGTGCATCCTGGGTCGGCATGTCCTGGCGCGGAATGGCATACCGCTCCTTGTTGCTCAGCGTCATCGCAGCGCCACCGTCTCGCGCACACAGCCCGTATGCCGTGCATGGGCGGCCTCGAGAGCCTCCCGCTCCTCGGGCCGGTAGTAGGTGATGCGCCCGAGGAGGTTGTCCCAGTCGACGTCGTGGCCGTCGAACTCGGGCCCGTCGACGCAGACGAACTTCGCACCGTCGGACACGGAGACGCGACAGCCGCCGCACATCCCGGTCCCGTCCACCATGATCGTGTTGAGGCTGACGGTCGTCGGGGCGCCGAAGGGCTCCGTCGCCCGGCTGACCGCCCGCATCATGATCGTCGGGCCGATGGCCCACACATGCGGCATCGGCTCCCCGGCGTCGGACATCCGCTGAAGACGCTCGACCAGCGGGTCGGTGACGAGGCCGCGCCGACCTGCGCTTCCGTCGTCCGTGCAGACGACGACCTCGTCGCAGACACGGGCCATCCGGTCCTGCCAGAAGAGGAGGTCCGCGCGTCGTGCGCCGAGGACGGAGACGACGTGGTTGCCGACCGCCTTGAGATCGCGGGCGATCGGGTAGATCGGTGCGACCCCGACGCCGCCGGCGACACAGACGACCGTCCCGTGCCGCGCGAGCTTCGTCGGGTGCCCGAGCGGGCCGGCCACCGACGTGAAGGCGTCGCCGGCTTCGAGGGTGAGCATCTCCTCCGTCGACTTCCCGACCGCCTGGACGACCAGGGTGATCGTCCCTCGGTCCCGGTCGTGGTCCGCGATCGTCAGCGGGATCCGCTCGCCATGCTCCCCCGCGATGACGATGACGAACTGGCCGGCACGAGCGCTCCGCGCGACGTGGGGGGCGACGACCTCGATGAGGCCCGTCGCGCCGGTGAGGGCCTGCGTACGACGGACGGCATACATTCACGTCACCCCATGTGTGCGCCCGCTCCCCGCGGCCGCCCCAGCTTGCTGTGGTTCGTACGCTACGCCGCAGCCGCGGCACGGAGTGGGCGGGGTCGCGGGGTCGCTCCCCACGTGACGGGACACGGGAACCCCCGGGATAGGTTGCGACCATGACCGAAGCGCTCGTCGCCCTGCGCGGCGTCACCAAGCGCTTCGGGGAGCTCGTGGTCCTTTCGGACGTCGACCTCGACGTCACGCGGGGCGAGGTCGTCGTCCTCCTCGGCCCGTCGGGAGCCGGCAAGTCGACCCTTCTGCGCACCATCAACGGTCTCGAGCGCATCGAGAAGGGGACGATCACCATCGACGGCATCCCCTTGCCCGAGGACGGTCCCGGGCTCGCCGCCCTCCGTGCGGACGTCGGCATGGTGTTCCAGGGCTACAACCTTCTCGCCCACCGCAGCGTCCTCGACAACGTCACGCTCGGGCCGACCCGCGTGCGGGGCGTGGCCGCGGCCGCCGCCGAGCAGGAGGCGATGGAGCTCCTCCGACGTGTCGGGGTGGCGGACAAGGCGACGAGGATGCCGGCCGAGCTCTCCGGTGGCCAGCAGCAGCGGGTCGCCATCGCCCGTTCCCTCGCCATGCACCCGAAGGTCATCCTCTTCGACGAGCCGACGTCGGCGCTCGACCCCGAGATGGTCAACGAGGTCCTCGACGTCATGGTGGCCTTGGCGCGGGACGGCCGGACGATGATCGTCGTCACTCACGAGATGCGCTTCGCGAGATCCGTCGCCGACCGCGTCGTGTTCATGGACGCCGGTCACATCATCGAGACGGGCACGCCTGCGGAGTTCTTCGCCCGTCCCCAAAGCGACCGGGCACGAGACTTCCTCGGCAGAATCCTCCATGAGTGACCGGACCGGCCACCCGACGCAGAGGCCGTTGCCGTGGCGACGGCGCACCGTGGCCGCCCTCGGGGTCGCGGTCGCGCTCGTGCTCGCTGGGTGCGGGACCTCCCGCGAGATCCGCATCGGGATCAGCCTCGACGAGCCGGGGCTCGGCATGAGGACGGGGAACGGCTACTCGGGCTTCGACGTCGACGTCGCGCGGTACGTCGCCGCGCGCCTCGGGTACTCCAGCGACGAGATCCGGTTCGTCCAGGTCCACTCGGCCGATCGTGAGGGCCTGGTCCGCACCGGCCAGGTCACCCTCGTCGTCGCGACGTACTCCATCACGGACTGGCGCACGCGTTCCGTGTCCTTCGCCGGCCCCTACTTCCTCGCCGGCCAGGGCCTTCTCGTCCGGACCGACACCACGGACGTCACCGGGCCGGCCTCCCTGAGCGGGCACACGGTGTGCACCGCTCGCGGGTCGACGTCGGCGAGCCGAGTCAAGTCGATGGTGGCGGGAGTCGTCCTCCAGGAGGACGCCACCTACACCCAATGCGTCGACTCCCTCGTTGCCGGCAGCGTCGACGCCGTGACGACCGACGACGTCATCCTGGCCGGCTACGCCTCCGACCCCCGCTACAAGGGCAAGGTCAGGGTCGTCGGGAGAACCTTCTCCCAGGAGAGGTACGGGATCGCCTTCACCTCGGGTGACACCGCGCTCTGCACGAAGGTCACCGACGCCATCAGGGCCATGATCTCGGACGGTTCGTGGCAGCGGTTCGCGACGAGCAGCTTCGGGCCCCGGGGCTTCAGACCCGACCCAGGCAACCCTCCGACGCCCGACGCCTGCCCCTGAGAGCGCTGAGGCGCTCGGACGTCACCGGCCGAGACGGACTCCTCTTCCTGCCCCGGATGGCAGCCGGCTGTCCGAGACGAGGTTTCGGAAGGCTTCCGGCGGCTGGCTCGTTGTTCGCGAGGCGCTGGGGCGCCCGATCAACGTCCACGACCTGGCAGCGACCGGCGCTACGCGGATGGCCCAGCGGGGGGCGCACGTCGACGACGTGAAGGGGTTCGTTGGGGACAGCTCGACCCGAGCGGCCGTGCGCTACGTGAGAGCGACACGGAGCGGGGTGGATGACCTCACCGCGGCCGCGTCCGCAACCGTCGACCTCGGAACGGCCGGGCGAACGATGAACGGAAACGGACCGGTGCGCGCGGTCCGCGTCCACTGCGATCAGCACCGCAACAGGTGCGAACCACGATCAGGACCTCCACCAGGATCGCCCCGGAGAGTCCGGAGACTCACCGGTGCGAGAGCTCAGCGGCGAGCCGGGTCTGCTACCAGTCGGTTCCGCGTGCGCGCCGGCGTTGCTCGGGACGGGTCCGTACTCGGCCAGCGACCGGCCGGCCGCGGTCGGCAGGTCTCACGAGGGCCTCGCCTGCGGCCCTCGGGTGCGGGGTGCCGGCGCCGGCGGCGAGGACGGAGCGCACCTCCACGGCCCTCCACCGCCCGAACGCGGCCGCGCGTTCGGGCGGCGACCGGCGCCGGCGGCCCAGCCCGAGGGGGCCGTGGGCGGCTCCACGTCCGTGGCGAGGGCGTCGCGATCTCCACGTGATCACCACATAGCGGGCACCGGTTCCCCACAGGGCCGGACCACGCTGACCGAGTGACCGGCCGGTGGGCGCAGGGGTCCACCGGCCGGCGGGCAGAGCCCCCGGGCGTCCGACGGCCCGGGGTCGCGGATGAGAGGACGAGCAGATGAACGCACGAAGCACCCGGATTCTGGGCAGTGTGGTCGCAGCAGTGGCATCGACGACACTGGCCGTCCCCATGGCCCTCGCCGCAGGCCCCGACCCCGGAGGCGGCGGTGGGGGCGGGGGCGGAGCCACCACTGGCTCCATCTATTCCGACCTCGTCATCGCGTTGCGCGACGCGAAGGGCGCACCCGTCCTCCAGAAGTACGTCGTCCCCGAGACCGCCTTGTCGGCAGCCTCCGTCGAGTACTGCGTGCAACCCGTCTCCTACGTCGCGATCCCCGGCGTCAGCTCCACCACCAACCCGGTCGACGGCCGCACCGCGTGGGTCGTCCCGCTGCAGGGCGCGTTGGTTACCGACACCACCGTGCCGGACGGGTTCACCGGCGCGTGCGATGCCCAGCCCCAGTACGCCATGTTCATCAAGGAGGTCGAGCTCGAGCGGCTGAACCTCGCGCGGACCTCGGAGACCGTCCTCGCCGACAAGCTCGGCGACGTGACGATGAAGCTGCGCTTCGCCGACAAGATCGCCCTGGAGTCGACAGGCCGCATCTCCTTCGACGGCGTCCCCATCGACGCCTCCCCCGAGAACGCGGCGATCTACCAGTCGCTGCTGAAGACCGGGACCATCCCGGGCCTTCCGTCCGGGATGGCGGGACCGCCGGCCGTCGTCGGCCCGACCCCCGCAGACGACCAGTCCAACAGCCAGTTCGGCGCCTGGGAGCTCGCAGCCATGAACCTCGGGGCGGCGGCCAGCAAGTCCACCCCCCTGACGCTCGACGCGATCGAGTACTACAACCGGATCATCGGCTTCCCGCCGACCGCCGACTACACCTCCACGTGGCCGGGAGGTCCCACCTTCGTGACGTCCGCCGACCCGGACGGGACCGACTCGATCTCGCCCACGGAGCGGTTCATCGACTACAGCGGCTTCACCTACAACCGCTCACAGACGTTCAAGGGCAGCGTCACCTGGCTCGACGTGACGACGTTGAAGTGGGTGGTCAGCAAGATCACTGACCGGGTGCCGTTCACCAACCTGTCGTCGTACCCCGAGATCGGCACGAAGACGCTCACCGGCATCACGGCCTTCGCCCAGCTGGCCGACGACGTGCGCGCGATGTGCAACTTCGTCCCGGACAACACCTTCATCCCCGGGTTCTCCATGGACGTCCCGGGAGTGGACACCACCGCGGACCAGCTCAAGGCGATCCACGACCCGGCGGTCGATCTCGGCACGTTGCCGGAGAATGTCTTCCGGACCTTCCAGTTCCAGATGACCGCATCGCTGCTCAACCCGTGGGCCGGGGACCTCATCGACAAGGCACAGCTGCGCCTCACGGTCGACGCGGAGGCCCCCTTCTCGGATGGTGACATCGCCGCGGTCTCGGGCGGCCAGTCCGTCCCGTTCACCGTGGACGCCAACGGAGACCTCGTCGGGACCTGGGGGCCGGACACAGGCTTCCCGGTGGCACCCGGGTACAACGTCTCCACGACGTTCGACGTCACGGTCGCCGCCGGTGCGCCGCTCGGCGCCTACGGAGTCACCCTCGCCCTCGTCGACCTCGACGACCCCACCACCGTGCTCACCCACGAGACCGGGATGGTCACGGTCAACGACAACGTGGCGACGCTCCTCTGGGGCAGCCCGCTGCCGAAGTACACGACCCAGGGCTCGTCGATGCCCCTCCCGCTGCAGGTCTACGCACCCGACGCAGGCACCGCAGAGCTGAACCTCAGCGTCACCGGCCCCACCGAGGACCCGGCGACCCCCGAGAGCGAAGCGCTCGCGGCGGGTGACATCAAGGTCTTCGCGAGCAACGGCACCGACATGGTGGCCATGCCGATCACGCTCGACGCCGCGGGCCGACTCGTCGGCACGTGGAACGCGACGGTCGCGGCCGGATTCACTCCGGTGACCTGGTACGCCACGGTCATCGAGGGAGCACCGGTCGGGAGCTACTCCTTCGGCGCGAGCCTCACCGGTGGGAACACCCTGGCCCCGATCTCCGTGGTCGTGTTTGCACCCGAGACGAACGGCCAGCAACCCCCGGCCTCCGGGGACGACACCACCGCGCCGGTGCTGACCGTGACTCCGGACGTCGTCAGTGGATCGACCGTGACGTTCACGCTCACCGCGAACGAGAGCCCCGTGGACTTCACCTGCATGCTGCAGCTGAACGGAGCCACCGGGACGCTGGCGGCCTGCACGTCGCCGGTGACATACAGCAGCCTCGCTCCTGGTGACTACGTCTTCTCGGCCCAGGCGACCGACAAGGCACTGAACGCCTCGCAGATCGTCACCCGCAGCTGGACTGTCGAGCCGCCCGACACCACTGCCCCGGTCATCACGATGGATGTCGTCGGGACCCCCGGTGCCACGGCGGCCTTCGAGTTCGGGTCGCTGGAGGCCGGCGTCACCTTCGAGTGCGCGCTGACCAAGGACGACGTCGCCGGCACCCCGGAGAAGGGCTGCACGTCTCCCAAGGAGTACAGGGACCTCGCCCCCGGGGCATACACGTTCTCGGTCGTCGGGATCGACGCGGTCGGCAACCGCTCGCTGCCCGAGGTGTCCGACTCCTGGACCGTCAGTGCGCCTGACACCAGGGCGCCACAGGTCACCGTCACCCCAGTGGGGACCCCCGGCACCACGGCCACCTTCACGATCATCGCGGACGAGCCCGCCGTGACGTTCCGGTGCCAGCTCACCAAGAACGGTCGCGTCAGCAAGGCCTGGGCGCCGTGCAACGAGTCGGTCACGTACACGAAGCTCCCTCCGGCCGCCTACGTGCTCAGCGTCCAGGGCACCGACGCCGCGGGGAACGCCTCCACCATCTCCACCCGGTCGTGGGTCGTCGTGAAGGCGTCGCGCAAGTAAGCGCCCTCCTCTCGTGAGGGCAAGCTCCGGGGGGCCGCACGGTCATCGTGCGGCCCCCCGCACGCCTCAGGACCAACCAGGAGGTCACCGATGCCCGACACGGTTCGCCGTCCCATGCGCCACGACACAGTGTCATCCGCGTCGCATCGCCTGCGCCGCTGCGTCGACCCGGCCGACAATGAGCCCATGCAGACCGTGCTGGTCGTCGAGGACGAGCGCGACATCCGCGAGCTCCTGCGGCGCTACCTGGGGAGGGCCGGCCTGGCGGTGATCGTCGCCGCGACGGGTGCCGAGGCCCTCCTCGAGCTCGAGGCGACCCAACCCGACCTGGTCCTCCTCGACCTGGGTCTCCCGGACGTCGACGGGGTCGAGATCCTCGAGCGGGCCGCTCCCGGCATCCCCGTGATCGTCCTCACCGCCCGGGCCGGCGTACCGGATCGGATCGCCGGCCTGCGGGCGGGCGCCGACGACTACGTCATCAAGCCGTTCAGCCCGACGGAGGTCATCCTTCGCGTGAAGGCGGTCCTGGCCCGGCGGCCGTGCGGGGGGCAACCGCAGGCCCGCAGCTTCGACCACGGCCGGCTCCGGGTCGACCCGGTACGCCACCGGGCCTGTCACGATGGGGTGCCCCTGTCCCTGACCCCTAGCGAGTGGAACCTGCTCGTCACGCTGACCGGCACACCCGGCCGAGTCTTCAGCCGGCACGAGCTCGTCGAACGGATCGGCGGAAGCCTCTTGGACGGGTACGAGCGCGGGGTCGACTCGCACGTCAAGAACCTGCGGCACAAGCTGGGGCCCGACGGCCAGCATCTCATCGAGACGGTGATCGGATTCGGCTACCGTCTCGGCGCGCAGGCCGATGACTGATCGGCGCCGCCTCGGCCCGATGGAGGTTCGGCTGCTCACCGGCTTCCTCGTCGTGTCGCTCACCGCTCTCGGCGTCCTGCTCATGGGCACCGTCATCCCCCACCTGCTCGCGCGCACTGGGCACGGGGAGGCGGTCGACACCCGCTGGCTCGTCATGGCATCGGTCGTGGCGCTGCTCACGGCGATCGTGGCGTCCGTCCTGGCCACCCGCCGACTGCTGGCGCCGATCGAGCTGGCCCTCACCACCGCCAAAGCCTTTGCCGCCGGCGACCACAGCGCGCGCGTGCCCGACCTCGGTCGGCCCGAGCTGGTCGAGCTTGTCGACGCGCTCAACGCGGCCGCCGGCCAGGTGGAGCGCTCGGAGCTGGACCGTCAGCGCCACACCGCCGACATCGCGCACGAGCTGAGGACACCCCTCACCGCCCTGCAGGCCGGCCTGGAGGAGCTGCGCGACGGCCTGGTTCCTGCCTCTCACGCAAGGCTTGCTGCCCTGCACGACCAGGCGAGCCGGCTCGGTCGGGTGGTCAACGACCTCGCCGAGCTCTCCGCCGTGGAGTCCCCCGGGCTTCAGCTCACCCTCGACCACGTCGACCTCGCGGAGGTGGCAGAGGACGCCGTGGCCGCCCGCGCCGGGGCGATGTCTGCCGCGGCTCTGACCTGGCGCACCGAACTCGACCCAGGCGTCGTCGTTGGGGCGGATGCCGACCGCCTCCATCAGGTCATCGGCAACCTCCTGGCCAACTGCACCGCCTACTGCCGCGCCGGCGACACCGTGGTCGTGCGGGTGCGAGCAGACGACCAACGCGGCGTGCTAGAGGTGGCCGACAGCGGCCCGGGACTCAGCGAGGAGGAGCGCACACACGTCTTCGACCGAAGCTGGCGCGGAAGCGGGGGCCGCACGAGGCCAGGCAGCGGGCTCGGTCTGCCCATTACGCGCGCACTCGTAGTCGCGCAGAGAGGCGAGGTCGAGCTGACCTCGGGTGTCGACCAGGGCACCAGCGTACGCATCATCCTCCCGCTGGCCCGCTGAGATCGAGTTCGGGAACCGCGGGGTGAACAATGCCCGCGGCATCATGGCCGCACGGCGGCACCCCGGATGCCAGGTCGCCGGGCCGTGGTCGCGGTGCGAGGTTCACGGCCCGGCTGCCCCTGGCGTCGGGGGCTCAGGTGGCGTCCGCGTCGAGGTAGGGGCAGTCGCCTCCGGCGGCGTTGCCGCCGCGCATCCCGGTTCCGTTCCCGTTGCCCATCATCCCGTTGCCGCGACCGGGGGTCGTGGAGTCGCCCGAGCGACCACCCATCATCCCGAAACCGGTGCCCAGGTCCCCGGCGACGGCGCGCTGGTAGGCCGCAAGGTGCCGCTGGGAGCCCTGAGCCAGCCGGCCGAAGACCGCGTCGACGTCGGCCGGCAGGTTGCCCGCGATGCTCTTGTTGAGGTCGGCGACGTCCCGCTGCTCGAGCTCGACGCCCACCTGGTAGGCGGCGTTCAGCGAGCTCTTGCCCTTGGCCAACCAGCTGTCGTAGAGCTTCTGGATGGCCGGGTCGGCGTAGGTCCCCGCCGCCTTGCCGGCCGCAGGGTCCGCCACCTTGTAGCGCTCCAGCAAGGCACCGACCGCCTCGAAGTGGCGGTCCTCGCTCTTCGTGATCATGCTGAACGGGCGCGCCCCGTCGTAGGTGCCGGCGAGGGCGGCGTACAGGTCACGCGCCATCCGCTCCTCCTCGCGGGAGAAGGTGAGCGCGCTGGTCACGGCGCCGTCCGCCGTCGCGGACGGCGCGGGGCTCGTGGCGGCGGACGCCTGGCTGACGGCCACTCCCCCTGCGAGGAGGGCTGCCACGCCCAGGGCTGCTGACGTCATGCGGGTCGATGTGCTCATGGTGTGCTCCTGGTGTCGGTGCTCGTGGTGGCTGTTGTTGTGTCCACTACCGATGCAACCGGGTGGCGATGAAGCGACTGGGGCGGCGGGTGTGAAGCCTTCGTGAAGGCAACCCTGCGCTCACGTCGCCCAGCGCAAGAGGAGTTACCGGAATGTGCCGAGCCGCGACCTGCGCCAAGGCCACCACGACGACCCGGGCCGGCTGCGGCCTGCACGTCGACAGCGTCATGCGCGGTGTCCGCGCCAGCGACCGCTGCCAGGGCCACGGGAACGAGCCGAGCACCGGCCTGTTCGCCACGATGCTCGGACGCTGGCCGCCGGAGGCCGCACACGACCCCCGCGCCCGATGAGTCGGGCGCGGGGGGACCTCTCACGTGTGGCGAGGTGCAGGTGGTTTCAGTGGTGGCCCTTGTCGGAGCCGGCCCGCGAGGCCACCCATCGGACCCCGGCCGGGTGTCATGGGTGGCGCGAATGCGGCAAAGAGGGTCATGGCGCCTTCCTCTCGGCTGAGGGCACCAACGATGAACGACGCACAGTCGCTGCAACCGAGAACAGGAGACCCCCGAACTGGCGTTTCCGCAGTTCAGGGGCTCCTCGCGTGCTCCCCCGGTTGGACTCGAACCAACAACCCTTCGGTTAACAGCCGAATGCTCTGCCAGTTGAGCTACAGGGGAATGGCGCCTAGCCACGATAGCAAGCAGGCCGCCTGTCCGCGAAAGCCGGGTCCGCGGGGAGGGGCCGCCGGCCGGTCCGTAGGCCACGGCGGGGCCGCCGCTCACCCCGCGTCCGCCTCGGGTCAGCGGAGACCGGCCTGCTCCTCGAGCCGGGCGAGGACCTCCAGGGCCGCATCCGCGAGCGGTTTGTCATCGGCCCGCGCCTCGGGGGCCAGCACGACCTGGCCAAGGAGCCGACCCGACCCCAGGTCCCGCCGGACGGCGACGCGCGCGCTACGGCTCGGCCCCAGCTCGACGGTCTCGAGGATGACGACCGTTGCCTCGACCCGCTCACGGAGCACCTCTGGGACCCGGGCCGGCGTGGGCAGCCACCAGCGGGTCGGTGCCGTCCCGTCGACCCACGTCAGGGTCAGGGACATCGCCTCATGGTCCCAGGAGGCGCCGTCAACGACGTGCCAGGGGCGGTCGAGCGCGTCCGCGCCCTCCGGCCCGACGAGGTGGACGGCGGATGTGCCGACGACGACGACGCCGCCCGTGACGCCCTCCCGGGCCCAGGCGAGCGGCCGCTCCCCCGCCGGCAGCGCGGCCGTGACCGCCGCGGGCAGCGGCCCGGGTCCCTGAGCGCGGAACCTCCTCATGACGCCGACTCCGAACGCAAGCGGGCCTGCTCGCGCTGAAGATCCTGAAGACGCATGCTCGCAGCCCTGACCTCCTCGACATCGACGTGAGGGTCGTTCGACAGCTGGCGCAGGTGGGACATCGCATCTCCGATCGTCCGGCTGAGGGCAACGTCGCGGACGCCGTCGACGAGCGAGGCGACGTAGCGTCGCTCCGGCAGCCCGGTCGCCTTGTCCATCTTGGCGGGCAGCGGGGCGACGGCGAGCTCGGCGACGAGAGGCTGGACAGCCATCGGAGAGGCCGTCGTCACGGCCTCGATCCACGCGCGTGTCGACCGGGCACTCCCGGGGCCGCCGGCGGCCCGGATGCCGTCGAGGACGGCACGATGGGCCGGCGCGTGGAACGCCTGGCCCGGCAGGGCATCGACGGCCGCCGCATCGACGAGGCTGGGGTACTGGAGGACGCACTGGAGGAGCTGACGCTCGGCCCGGACCACGGGGTCGCGCAGGTCCGGCGCCGGAAGAGCCGCCCGTACCTCCCGTGCCGAGGGCTCGAGCACCGTCTCGTCGGGCTGCTCGCGGGCTCCGGACTGCGTCCCCTTCTCCGCGTCGCGGGCGGCGAGCTTCCCCGCCGCCGTGACGGCCGTGCGCATCTGGTCGACGTCGACGCCGAGCCAGCCCGCGACCGTCCGGATGTACTCGGGCCGCAGGGCGTTGTCGCGTATCGAGCCGACGATCGGGGCCGCGGCACGCATGGCCTGGACGCGCCCTTCGGCCGTCGCGAGGTCGAACCGGCCGATCGTCGTCCGGACGGCGAACTCGAACATCGGGACGGCGCCGTCGACGAGGGCTCGGACGGCCTCGTCGCCCTTGGCCATCCGCAGCTCGCAGGGGTCCATCCCGCCCTCGGCGACGGCGACGAAGGACTGGCTCGCCCAGCGCTGGTCCTCGCGGTACGCCTTCATGGCCGCCGCCTGGCCGGCGGCGTCACCGTCGAAGGTGAAGACCACTCGGGCGGGCGCGAGGTCGGCCTCGTCCCGGAGCATGCGGCGCAGGATCTTGATGTGCTCGACCCCGAACGCCGTGCCGCAGGTCGCGACCGCCTCCGTGACACCCGCGAGGTGCGCGGCCATGACGTCGGTGTATCCCTCGACGATGACGGCGGTGCGCTCGGACGCGATGGACTTCTTGGCGACGTCGAGCCCGTAGAGGACACCGGACTTCTTGTAGATGGGCGTCTCGGAGGTGTTGAGGTACTTCGCCTGCATGGGGTCGTCCTCGAAGAGGCGCCGGGCGCCGAACCCGACCGTGTCCCCGGTGATGTCGGCGATGGGCCAGACCAGCCGGCCGCGGAACCGGTCGTAGAGGCCCCGGCTGCCGCGTCCGCACAGGCCCGCGACGACGAGCTCCTCGTCGGCGAACCCCTTGCTCCTGAGATGTCGGGCCAGCTCCTCGCCCCCTCGGGGGGCGAACCCGATCCCGAACCGCTTGGCCACCGGGCCGTCGAAGCCGCGGTCCCTGAGGAAGTCACGCCCCGCCCTCGCGTCCGACCGGTCGATGAGCGCGGCGCCGTAGAACTCCCGGGCGACCCGGTGCGCCTCGACCAGCCGCGCCCGCTTCGGGCCGGTGTCGCGACGCTCTGCTCCGCCCTCCTCGCGGACGAGCTCCATCCCGAGCTGCTCGGCGAGGCGCTCCACGGACTCGGTGAAGGTCAGGTGGTCGACCTTCTGGATGAACGACAGGACGTCACCGCCCTCGCCGCAGCCGAAGCAGTGGTAGGTACCCGTGGACGGCCGGACCGTGAAGGACGGGGTCTTCTCGTCGTGGAACGGGCAGAGACCCTTCAGGGAACCGGGGCCGGCGGAGCGCAGCGTGACGTGTTCGCGGACGACATCCTCGATGTTCGCCCGCTCCTTGACGGCCGCGATGTCCTCGGGCCGGAACCGTCCCGCCATGGACCCATCATGTCAGCCGCCACCAACGGCACGTGGCGTCCTAGGCCGCGACCGGGAGGTCCTCCAGGCGCCTCTGGGACCGATATCGGGTCGCGACGAGCCACCACGTGCGGCCGCCGGATTCGCAGCGTCGAGGTGCCGGCGGCTACCGATGGGCCCCGTCCGGGGCGCAGGCCCATGACCTCCTCCACCGGGTCGGCGGTCCCGAGCGACCCCGGCCCTCTCGTGCTGTCCGCAGGGTCAAACCCACCGGCGATGCAGTGCGAGGGCACGCGGGTCCGTCAGCGAGGCGACCTGGTCGACGAGCACCCGGCGGCGCGCGTCGTCGTCCGGCGCGGCCGCCCAGTCACCGAGGAGGTCGCGGTCGAGCCGCTCCTCGGGCCGCTCCCCGAACGCGTCGAGCAGCGCGACGACGACCTCGCGCTGCCATGCCTGCATCTCGAGGCGTTCCGCGGAGTGCATGACGAAATGCGCCGCCACGGCCTTGAGGACGGCGACCTCCGCACGGGTTGCCTCGGGTACGACGACGTCCGCCGCGAACCGGGTCAGCGCGCCGGGACCGTAGGACGCGCGCGTCGCCCGCTCGGCGGCGCCCGCCAGACGCCCGATGAGCCCACTCGTCATGTCCTTCAACGAGGCCAGCCCCGCACGCGAGCCGTCGTAGGCCACAGGGAGCAGTCCCGAACCGAGCAGACGGTCCAGCGCAGCCCCCAGCTGGTCCGCGGTCAGACCGTCGGCATACGTCTCCTCGGCCACGGCGAGGACGGGGTCGGTGTCCGCGGGCGATCGCAGCGCTCGCACGTCGAGCCGTCCGGACGCGACGGCATCCTCGACGTCGTGGACGCTGTAGGCGACGTCGTCGGACCAGTCCATGACCTGGGCCTCGACGCAGGGGCGATCCGGGTCGGCGCCGTCCCGTAGCCAGTCGAAGGCGGCAGCGTCATCGGCGTATGCGCCGAACTTCGCCGTGCGATAAGGGGACTCGCCGCGACGCCACGGGTACTTCGTCGCCGCGTCGAGGCTGGCTCGGGTGAGGTTGAGGCCGGCCGGTGTGCCGTCCGGATGCGTGCGCTTCGCCTCGAGCCGCGTGAGGATGCGCAACGTCTGGGCGTTGCCCTCGAACCCGCCGATGTCGCGGGCGAGCCCGTCGAGGGCCGCTTCCCCGTTGTGGCCGAACGGCGGGTGCCCGAGGTCGTGGGCCAGGCAGGCCGTGTCGACGACGTCGGCGTTGCATCCGAGCGCCTCGCCGAACTCGCGCCCGATCTGCGCGACCTCCAGGCTGTGGGTCAGGCGCGTCCGGACGAAGTCGTCGCTGCCCGGTGCGAGGACCTGGGTCTTGGCCGAGAGCCGTCGCAGGGCTGCGCTGTGGACGAGCCGCGCGCGGTCGCGGGCGAAGTCGTCCCGGTCGGCTCGCCTGGTCACCGGGTCCTCGGTGACCCACCGCTGCCGGTCGTGCGCGCCGTATGCCACGCGGTCGACCCTAGACGACCCGCGCCGGGGCGCGTGTCGGCGTGGTGGCGGGTCAGCCACCGGAGACGGAGACCTCGGCCTGCGCGATCCGCGCCTGCTGAGCCTCGTTGAGCTCCGGGGAGTCGAGCCAGTGCTCCGGAAGGGCGACGACGGCAGGGGTGCCTGCCCGCCCACGCTGGCCTTCGGCGTCCGGACCCGGCCAGGGAGCAGACGGGTCGAGCGTGCCGAGGAGGTCATCGAGCGCGGCCAACGAGCCGACGAGCGCGAGAGAGCTGCGGATGTGCGATCCCGCGGGGAAGCCCTTGAGGTACCACGCGATGTGCTTGCGGATGTCGGTGCAGCCACGCTGCTCGGAGCCGTAGAACTCGACGAGGTACTCGGCGTGGCGTCGCAAGGTCTCGGACACCTCACCGAGCGAGGGCCTCACCCGCTCCGGGGAGCCGGCGAACGCGGCCGCGAGGTCGGCGAAGAGCCACGGCCGCCCGAGGCAGCCGCGTCCGACGACGATCCCGTCGCAGCCGGTCTCGGCCACCATGCGAAGCGCGTCCTCGGCCGACCAGATGTCGCCGTTGCCGAGGACCGGGATCGACGTCACGGCCTCCTTGAGGCGGCGGATGGCCGTCCAGTCGGCCTGCCCGGAGTAGGCCTGCGCCGCGGTCCGCGCATGGAGCGCGATGGCGGCGACCCCCTCCTCCTCGGCGGCACGGCCCGCCGCGAGGTAGGTCAGGTGCCCGTCGTCGATGCCGATGCGCATCTTGACGGTGACCGGGACGGCATACGGGCTCGCCTCGCGCACGGCGGCGGCGACGATGGCCCGGAACAGGTCCGCCTTCCACGGAAGCGCCGCGCCGCCCCCCTTGCGGGTGACCTTCGGCACGGGGCAGCCGAAGTTGAGGTCGATGTGGTCGGCGCGGTCCTCGGTGACGAGGAGTCGCACGGCCGCCCCGACAGTCCCCGGGTCGACGCCGTAGAGCTGGACGGACCGAGGCCGCTCGTTTAGGTCGTGGGCGATCAGGCGCATCGTCTCGGGGTGGCGCTCGAGCAGCGCCCGTGACGTCACCATCTCCGCGACGTACAGGGAGCCCGCTCCCCCGCTCTCTCGGCACAGCCTTCGGAACGCCCGGTTCGTGACGCCCGCCATCGGCGCGAGCACGACGGGCGTCGACATGACACGTCGCCCGATCCGCAGCGGAGGCAGAGCCGGGCGGCCGGGGGGCACGGTCAGGGCGGTCGTCATGGCGGTCGCCATTGTCCCATCTGCGAGACTGCGACCCGTGCGACCGCTCATCTGCGTCGACGAGCTCGCCCGCTCCCTCGACGATCCCACGCTCGTCCTCCTCGACGTCCAGTGGAACCTCACGGGCCCGCCCGGCGCGGATCTGTATGCCGGCGCCCACCTGCCCGGCGCGGTTCATCTTGACCTCGACACCGACCTCGCCGGACCGCCGGGTGAGGGTCGCGGGCGACACCCGCTGCCAGAGCCCGAAGCCCTCGAGCGGGCGCTTCGGACCGCCGGGGTCGACGGGGACAGCCGTGTCGTGGCCTACGACCAGCGGACGAGCCTGTCCGCGGCCCGGGCCTGGTGGGTGCTGCGGTGGGCGGGCCTGACGGAGGTCCGTGTCCTCGACGGCGGCCTCGCCGCGTGGGAGTCCGAAGGTCGGCCGGTGACGGCGGCCGTGCCGTCACCGCGCCCCGGCGCCGTGACGGTTCGCCCAGGGAGCCTCCCGGTGCTCACGGCCAACGACGTCCTGGGCTTCGCAGCGACCGGCATCCTCCTCGACTCGCGAGCGCCGGAGCGTTTCCGCGGCGAGACGGAGCCGCTCGACCCGGTCGCCGGTCACATCCCCGGGGCCGTCAACGCCCCCATGGCCGGCTACCTGCGCGAGGACGGGCACTTCCCGACGGCCGACGTCCTGCGTGCCTACTTCGCCGGGCACGGGGTCGACGGCGCCCGGCCCGTCGGCACGTCATGCGGCTCAGGGGTGACGGCGGCGCATACGGCGCTCGCCCTGGCCGAGATCGGCGTGGAGGCGGCCCTCTATGTGGGCTCGTGGAGCGAGTGGTGCTCGGACCCCGCGCGTCCGGTGGCCCTCGGCGGTTGAGCCGGCCACGGAAGGATCAGAGCCAGCCGCTCTGCTGGGCGATCCGTGCTGCGTCGGCCCGGTTGCGGGCCATGGTCTTACCGATGATCGAGCTGAGGTGGTTGCGGACCGTCCCCTCGGAGAGGTTGACCTCGTCGGCGATGTCGGAGACCGACCCCCCGGCCGCCGCGGCCCGCAGGACGTCCGTCTCCCGGGTCGTCAGCGGGGACTCGCCCCGGGCGAGGGAGTCGGCGGCGAGGGCCGGGTCGACGACGCGGAGCCCACTGTGGACGCGCCGGACGGTGTCGGCCAGCTGCCGGGCGGGGGTGTCCTTGACGACGAACCCCGCGGCTCCGGCCTGGACCGCGCGTCGGAGGTACCCCGGCCGGCCGAACGTCGTGACGACGAGGACCTTCGTCGCGGGGAAGCTCCGGCGGATCGCCTCGGTCGCCTCGATCCCGTCCATGTCCGGCATCTCGACATCGACGAGGACGACATCGGCCTCGGTCGTCGCCAGCAGGCGCAGGAGCGCCGACCCGGACTCGGCCTCCCCGACGACCGTGAGGTCGGGCTCGAGGTCGAGGAGTGCGGCGAGCGCACCACGGACGAGTGCCTGGTCGTCGGCCATCGCGACGCGGATCGTCATGCGGCACCTGCCGGCGTCGGTCGCCCCTGTGGCCGCCTCGCCGGCGGGTCCGTGGCCGGACCGGTCCCTGTCGGGCTCGCCGGGACGTCGACCCGGATCTCGAACCCTGTCGGTGCCAGCCTACGGGCGGTGAGCACCGCGCCCGCGGCGTGGGCGCGCTCGGCCAGCCCGGCGAGGCCGTGACCGGCGGCCGGGCCGGCCGGCCCGAACGAGGACCCGCCACCGTCGTCGGTCAGCCGAAGCCCAGCGTTGTCGGCGACGAGGGTGCAGGTGCGCGCCCCGCTGTGGCGGATGACGTTCGTCACGCCTTCACGGATGGTCCACGCGTAGAGCTCCCGCAGTGAGGGGTCGACCGTGTCGACCAGCCGTGGGAGGCGGGCCTCGATCCCCGCGGACGCGAGGGCGGCCCGCGCCCGGGCGAGCTCGCCCGACAGCGAGATCTCCCGGAACCCCTCGACGGCGCCGCGCACGTCGGCAAGGGCCTCCCTGGCGAGCCGCTCGAGGTCGGCGACCTCCGCCTTGGCGCGGACGGGGTCGATGTCCAGGAGCCGGCTCGCGAGCTCCGCCTTGACGGTGATGACGGTCAGCGAGTGACCGAGGATGTCATGGACGTCGCGCGCCATCCGGTTGCGTTCGTCCTGGACGGCGAGGCGGGCGTTCTCCCGGCGCACCTCGGTCAGGTCCATCGTCCGCCGGGAGGCAAGCATCCCACCCCCGACGGCGAGCACCGCGAGGACGATGGAGAGGCCGACGCCGGCACCTCGGTCCCAGCCCGGCACACGGTGGGCCAGCAGTTCGGCGGCCACGGCGAGGACTGCCGCGATGGCCACGGCGACCCATGCACGGAACGTCCAGAGGCCTGCGACGGCGACGAAGACCCACGTGCTGGCGGCGGAGTCGCCGAGCGCGGACGTCGTGATGGCGGCGAGGGCGGCCAGGGCGGCATACCGGACGTAGGAGGCCGGCGCCGCCGTGACGGGCCTGGCGCGTGCCGTGTCGCCCCACCCAAGGGGGCGGCTCCGGAGGAAGTGCCACAGGTAGGCGAGGGCGAACAGTGCCGTCGCGACGAGCCCGACGGCTCCCCAGGTCGTGCCGCGTCGGCGCCATGCGGCGCCGACCGGGTCGAGGAGGAAGACGAGCGAGACGGCCGCGAAGAAGACGACGTGAGGCGGCGCAACGGCACCGTCGGGGTCGACGACACCGTCCTCCCGGTGCCCCACGAACCATCCCCACCCACGCCTCATGACGACCACCTTCTCAGACGTGGCGAGTGCGAGCCGCGGATCCCGCCAAGACCCTGGCTCAGCAGCCGACGAGGCGCTCCGCGAGCCAGCCCTCGACCCGGTCTAGACCGATCCGCTCCTGCGCCATGGAGTCCCGCTCACGGATCGTCACCGCCTGGTCCTCGAGGGTGTCGAAGTCGACGGTGATGCAGTAGGGGGTGCCGATCTCGTCCTGGCGGCGGTAGCGCCGCCCGATGGCCGACGCGTCGTCGAAGTCGACGTTCCAGTGCTGCCGCAGGGTCTTGGCGAGCGCGCGGGCCTTTGGCGAAAGGTCGGCGTTGCGTGAGAGTGGCAGGACCGCGGCCTTGACCGGCGCGAGCCGCCTGTCGAGCCGCAGGACGATCCGCTTGTCGACCCCGCCCTTGGTGTTCGGGGCCTCGTCCTCGGCATACGCATCGACGAGGAACGTCATGAGCGAGCGGGAGAGCCCGGCCGCGGGCTCGACGACGTACGGCGTGTAGCGCTCGCCGGACGTCTGGTCGAAGTACGTGAGGTCGGTGCCCGAGTGCTCGCTGTGTGTTCGCAGGTCGAAGTCGGTCCGGTTCGCGATGCCCTCGAGCTCGCCCCACTCGCTTCCGGCGAACCGGAAGCGGTACTCGATGTCGACGGTCCGCTTGGAGTAGTGGGAGAGCTTCTCCCGAGGGTGCTCGTAGTGGCGCAGGTTCTCCGCCTTGATACCGAGACCGGTGTACCAGCGGGTGCGCTCGTCGATCCAGTACTGGTGCCAGTCCTCGTCCGTCCCGGGCTGGACGAAGAACTCCATCTCCATCTGCTCGAACTCGCGCGTGCGGAAGATGAAGTTGCCCGGCGTGATCTCGTTGCGGAAGGACTTACCGGTCTGGGCGATGCCGAACGGCGGCTTCATCCGGGCGGCGCCGACGACGTTGAGGAAGTTGACGAAGATCCCCTGCGCGGTCTCCGGCCGGAGGTAGTGCAGGCCGGACTCGTCATCGAGGACACCGAGATAGGTCTTCAGCAGGCCGTTGAAGGCCCGCGGCTCCGTCCACTGGCCCCGCGTCCCGCAGTTGGGGCACGCGACCTCGGTCAGGGCGACGTCGTCCGGGTCGATCTCCCTGCCCTTCTTGGCCTCCTTCTCCGCGAAGGACTCCTGAAGGTGGTCAGCGCGGAACCGCCGATGGCACGAGAGACACTCGATGAGCGGGTCGACGAACGCCTCGACGTGGCCGGAGGCCTCCCAGACCTGGCGAGGCAGGATGATCGAGGAGTCAAGGCCGACGACGTCGTCCCGGCTCGTGACCATGGCCCGCCACCACTGGCGCTTGATGTTCTCCTTGAGCTCGACGCCCAGGGGGCCGTAGTCCCACGCGGACCGCGTCCCGCCGTAGATCTCGCCGCACGGGAAGACGAACCCCCTGCGCTTGCAGAGGCCGACGACGGTATCGACGGTGTTCGTGGGGGCAGCCATGGCCGCAAGGCTATCCAACAGAACCCATGCCGCTCGCACCGGTTTCCCGGGGCCTCCGCCGGCCGCGTACGCTGCCCAGCATGCCCGGCTCCCTGCGCGACTCCATCGAGCGGGCGAGCGTGCCCGCCCTCGGCCGGGTCGCCGCGCTCCCTCGGCTTGTCCCCTTCGTCGTCGTCCTCGCCCTCGTCCTCGCCGGGCTCTTCGTCTCCGGCGTCGGCCCATGGCTGCTCGCCCTCGTCCTCCTGCTGCTTCTGTGGCTCCTCTACCTCGGCTGGCCGCGGCTGACGGGGGTCGAGCGCCTCATGCGGCTAGCCGTCATCGTGCTCGTCCTCGCCGTCATCGTCGTCCGGCTCGCCCCGCGCTGACCGCGCCATCCCGGCCCATCGCCTGACCTACCGCCTGGTACTGGTCGTGATCACGACCAGTACCAGGCGGTAGGTCGCGCCGTGGCGCAGGGCGTATGCCACGCCGAGGTGGGGCGGGCCGGGGCGCCGACGACTTGACATCGAGGAGAGCGGGAATGAGAATCATTCCTGATGAGTCATCTCCGCTCCCCGTTCCACGTCGTCGCACTGCTCGCCGCGACGGCAGTGCTCGCCGCGTGTGGGCCCACGGCCAGCGTGGCGCGGCCGCACACCATCGGGGTCGCCGCCGGCTTCTACCCCCTCGCGTATGCCGCGGCCCAGATCGGCGCCGGGCACGTCACCGTCCACGACCTGGGCCGCCCGGGCGTCGACGCCCACGACATCGACCTCACGCCCCAGGACATGGTCACCGTCTCGCAGGCACGAGTCGTCTTCTACGAGAAGGCCTTCCAGCCGGCAGTCGACGCGGCCGTCGCGGCCCAGGCGTCGACCCGTGGCTTCGACGTCGCCCCCAGCGCCGACCTCACCCTCGTCGACGCCGGCGGCGAGGGCGTCAACGGCCACTTCTGGCTCGACCCGGTCCGGTTCGCCGGCGTCGCCGAAGCGATGGGCGCTGAGCTGGCCCGGGTCGACCCGGCGAACGCGTCCGCATACGCGGCGAACACGGCGCGCTTCGTCGACCGCCTCCACGCCATCGACCGGGCCTTCACCACCGGTCTTGCGTCCTGCGCGAGCCGCGACCTCGTCACCGGGCACGGCGCCTGGTCCTACTTCGCCATGCGCTTCCACCTCACCGCCCGTGCCATCGCCGGCCTGTCACCGGAGGCCGAGCCGGACGCCCAGACGCTGGGCACGCTCACGGCATACGTCCGCGACCACCACATCCGAACCGTCTTCGCCGAGCCCCTGACCAGTCCCGCACTGACCGACACCCTCGCCCAGGAGACCGGGGCCCGCGTCGCGACTCTGGACCCAGCCGAGGGCCTCTCCGCCGCGTCGCTCGGCACGACCTACGAGGAGATCATGCGCAACGACCTCGACGCTCTCCGGGCGGGGCTGAGCTGCCGGTGACCCCCCCAGTCCTCGCACTCCACGGAGCGTCCTTCGGCTATGCCGACGTCACCGTCGTCCACGGCATCGACCTCGTCGTCGAGCCTGGCGAGGTCGTCGCCCTCGTCGGCCCCAACGGGTCGGGAAAGTCCACCCTCGTTCGCGGAGTCCTGGGCCTTGTCCCCCTCGTCGGGGGGACGGTGTCGATCTTCGGCACCCCGGCCCAGGAGTTCACCGACCACACGAGGCTCGGCTACGTCCCACAGCGACTCGCCCTGTCCGCCAGCGTGCGGGCTACTTCGCGCGAGGTCGTCGCCGTCGGTCGTGTCCCCCGGCGGCCCTGGTGGCGCCCCGCCGGTCACGAGGACCGGCGTCTCGTCGACGACGCCCTGCGCGACGTGGGCCTGCTCGACCGCGCCGATACGGAGGTCGACACGCTCTCCGGTGGTCAACAGCGCCGCATCCTCATCGCCCGCGCCCTGGCCGCCGAGCC
>JAJXUB010000030.1 GCA_021783215.1 Actinomycetes bacterium
CAAGGAAGTCAAGCCCCTTGACCGCGGTCGCATCCGACGAGCCGTTCGCGGCGATGATCGCCTGGACGGCCATCGAGGTGGCGTCGGGGTCGCTCGTGCACGAGGTCGTCGCGGGGTCGAGCCGGAACCCACCGTCGGGGCACTGCTGGGCCTTCAGGAATTTGACCGCCGACGCCGGCGCGGAACCGGTCGCGCGCTTGAGCCCGATGATCGCCAGCGACTGTCCGAAGGCGTTCGAGTAGTCCCCGAACGTCGACCGGTCGCTGAACCGGCCGATGAACGAGCCGGACGTCTGGAGGAGGCCGGTCAGATCCGTGACGAGGTCGACGCCGCCGAACGCGCGAGGGTCGGCCTTCTGCGCGACGGCGACGTTGAGGGTCTTGGCGGTCGCACCGGCATACAAGCTGTTCTTGTCGCCCCACTGCTCGCCCGTGATGTAGTCCTTGACGTGGGTCGACAGGTCCGCCGTCGAGGCGGTCGCCTGAGCCTGCCCGACGCCGACCGCGTCGAGCGCAAGGATGCCGTCAGCGGTGAGCCCCCAGTCGGGCGAGGCGTAGGTGACGAAGTGGCTGCCGGTCACGGCGAGCTGCCGGGCGATGTAGCCGCCGGCCGCATCGGCCGCGCTCACGGGCGCCGGGGCCGTCGCGGCGGAGCCGACGGCGGGTGTGAGGGACAGGGCGGTCAGGGCAAGGACGGCGGCGCCGGTCAGGCGACGCGTGGAACGAGTGGACATCAGGGCCTTCCTCAGCGGTTCGCGACGAAGGCCCGACCACTGGTCACCCAGTGCCTGGGCTCCGTCCCGCACTCCTCGACGGGTGATAGGGAGCCGCTCGCGGGCGGAGGCATTCCGGCTCGTCGTGGCATACAGACTCGGATGCCACGACCTACGGCTGCGGGTCAGCGCCGGACTTGGACCGGCTTCCCCTCTGCGGACGCGGGTGGTCGACGTCGCGAGACGCCGACACCCCGCACTCTAGCCGACCGCCCCGGGGCGCGCGCTCGTCGCCGACCGGCGGACGAGCCGGTAGAGTCGGCATACAGGCGTTCGAGCCGCTATCCACGGCGAGCCTTCGGAAGAACGGGGCCCCCGCGCCCCCAGTAGAACCGGACGTCCGGGCCACGTCACGGCCTTGCGTAAGAGCGGTCGTATGCCACCCCTTCGGTGGGCGGGTGCGGCAAGCGAGGTGGCACCGCGGTGGTGCGCCCCCGGCATCCGGGGTGGCGGCCGTCGTCCTCGCGGACGATGACACCGACCGCAGGAGACCCCCGACCATGGCGTACCCCAAGGCATCGACGACCGGTGCGACGAGCGTCCCCCCGTCGCCGAGCTTCCCGGCGATCGAGGAGGCCGTCCTCGCCTACTGGGACACAGACGACACGTTCCGCGCGTCCGTCGAGCAGCGACCGGCGGGTGAGCACGACAGCAACGAGTTCGTCTTCTACGACGGACCGCCGTTCGCCAACGGGCTGCCCCACTACGGGCACCTTCTGACCGGTTACGTCAAGGACCTCGTGCCCCGCTACCAGACGATGCGCGGTCGCCGGGTCGAGCGTCGGTTCGGCTGGGACACGCACGGGCTGCCTGCCGAGCTCGAGGCGATGAGCCAGCTCGGGATCAAGACGACCGACGAGATCCGCGCGCTGGGCATCGAGGCGTTCAACGAGAAGTGCCGCGAGTCGGTCTTCGAGTACACCGGCGAGTGGCGCGCCTACGTCACGCGGCAGGCGCGGTGGGTCGACTTCGACAACGACTACAAGACCCTCGACCTCACGTACATGGAGAGCGTCATCTGGGCCTTCCGGCAGCTCTACGACAAGGGGCTCGTCTACGAGGGCTTCCGCGTGCTGCCCTACTGCTGGAACGACCAGACCCCGCTGTCCAACCACGAGCTGCGGATGGACGAGGACGTCTACCAGAACCGGCAGGACCCGGCCGTCACCGTCGGCTTCCGGGTGACGGCCCCGGGCCCCTTGGAGGGGGCGCTGCTGGTCATCTGGACGACGACGCCGTGGACGCTCACGGCGAACCTCGCCGTCATGGTCGGGGAGGACATCGACTACGTCGTCGTCGAGTCCTCCGTGCCGACGGGCGTCACCGAGCGGTACATCGTCGCGGCCGAGCGGGCGTCGGCATACGCGCGGGAGCTCACGGGCGACCCCTCCGGCGACGTGACCGCCCAGGTCGTCGCCCGCTACACGGGCGCCGAGCTTGTCGGGCTCACGTATGCCCCGCCCATGACGTACTTCGTCGGTCATCCGCGGGCGTTCCGGGTCGTGCCGGCCGAGTTCGTCACGACGACGGAGGGCACCGGGCTCGTCCACACCGCGGGCGCCTTCGGTGAGGACGACAAGGTCGTCACCGACCGGGAGGGGATCGAGGCGGTCGTCCCCGTCGCCATCGACGGGACGTTCACCTACCCGGTGACCGACTACACCGGCCTGCTCGTCCTCGACGCGAACATCCCGGTCATCGACCACCTCAAGGCGCGCACGCGCGGCGAGGGCGACATGGGGTCGACGACGCCCGGGACCGTGCTGCTGCGGCGGGAGACGTACGAGCACTCCTACCCGCACTGCTGGCGCTGCCGGCAGCCGCTGATCTACATGGCGGTGTCCAGCTGGTTCGTCTCGACGACGACGATCCGCGACCGGATGCTCGCGCTCAACCAGGAGATCGACTGGGTCCCCGCCCACATCAAGGACGGCCAGTTCGGCAAATGGCTGGAGAACACCCGCGACTGGTCGATCTCGCGGAACCGCTTCTGGGGCGCGCCGATCCCCGTGTGGAGGTCGGACGACCCCCGGTACCCGCGCGTCGACGTGTACGGCTCGATCGACGAGCTCGAGCGTGACTTCGGGGTGCGCCCGGACAACCTCCACCGTCCCTTCATCGACGAGCTGACCCGCCCCAACCCGGACGACCCGACGGGCCGCTCGACGATGCGGCGCGTCACCGACGTCTTCGACTGCTGGTTCGAGTCCGGGTCGATGCCCTATGCCCAGGTGCACTACCCGTTCGAGAACGCCGAATGGTTCGAGCACCACTTCCCCGGGGACTTCATCGTCGAGTACATCGGCCAGACGCGCGGGTGGTTCTACACCCTCCACGTCCTCGCGTCGGCGCTCTTCGAGCGCCCGGCGTTCTCCTCATGCGTCTCCCACGGGATCGTCCTCGGCTCCGATGGGCTGAAGATGAGCAAGTCGCTGCGCAACTACCCCGACGTCCGGGAGGTCTTCGACCGTGACGGCGCCGACGCCATGCGCTGGTTCCTCATGCAGTCACCGATCCTTCGTGGGGGCAACCTCATCGTCACCGAGCAGGCCATCCGCGAGAGCGTCCGACAGGTGCTCCTGCCGCTGTGGAACGTCTGGTACTTCTTCGGCCTCTATGCCGACGCCCTCGGCGAGGACGGCTACGAGGCCAAGCGGTCGACGTCGTCGACGCACCCGATGGACCGGTACCTCCTGGCGAAGCTCCGGGCATACGTCGAGCAGACGGAGCAGTCCCTCGACGTCCTCGAGATCGCCAACGCGTGCGACGCGACCCGCTCGTTCCTCGACGTGCTGACCAACTGGTACGTGCGCCGGTCGCGGGAACGATTCTGGGACACCGGTTCCGGCGACCGGGCGGACGTCGAGGCGGCGTTCGACACCCTGTGGACGACGCTCGAGACCGTATGCCGCGTGACCGCGCCCCTGCTGCCCCTGACCGCCGAGGAGATCTGGCGCGGGCTGACGGGGGAGCGGTCGGTGCACCTGACCGACTGGCCGGTCGCCGCCGAGCTCCCGGCGGACGCCGGTCTCGTCGCGGCGATGGACACGGTTCGCGAGGTCTGCTCGGTCGCGTCGTCGCTGCGCAAGGCCGCGGGACACCGGGTCCGCCTGCCGCTGGCCGACCTCACCGTCGTCGTCGACGGCGCCGAGGCGCTGCGGCCGTTCGCCGACATCGTCCGCGACGAGGTCAACGTCAAACAGGTGACGTTCCTTGACGCCGAGCAGGCACAGGCGTCGGACTTCGGTGTCTCGCAACGGCTCACGGTCAACGCGCGGGCAGCGGGACCCCGTCTCGGGCGCGATGTCCAGCGGGTCATCAAGGCGAGCAAGTCCGGCGACTGGTCGGTCGGGGACGACGGCACCGTGACGTGCGGCGGCGTCGTCCTCGCCGAGGGCGAGTACGCCCTCGAGACGACGATCGACGACGGCGGGTCCGGGTTCCACGTGACGGCGATGGTGTCGGGCGGCGGGTTCGTCGTGCTCGACACCGAGGTCACCGACGACCTCGCCGCCGAGGGCCTCGCCCGCGACCTCGTGCGGGCGGTGCAGCAGGCCCGCAAGGATGCCGGGCTCGATGTCGCCGACCGTATCTCGCTGGCGCTGGCCGGCCCCGAGGTCGTGTGGAAGGCCGCCCTGGCCCATCGTGACCTCATCGTCCGCGAGACCCTCGCCGGGCAGTTCGGCGTGTCGATGAACCTCGAGGACCTGGCGGTGGGTGACGGGGTGTCGGAGACGACCCTCGCCGACGGCCACCACGCCCGGATCAGGGTCCGCCGACTCTGACGCCCGGGCTCTGCATCGGGTCGAGGTCGCCGCCACCGGAACCCGGCCGGCGGTGACCTCGACGGAACGGGCGCCGGCGCCGCAGGCGGAAGACCGGAGACGCCGGATGGGGGAGAATCACCGACTGTGAGCCCTGCACCCGACGCCGCCCAGCGTGAGGCCGCGCGAGCCCTCGAGATCCGACGGCGGATGCGCGAGGTCGAGGAGTCGATCCTCGCCCGCGCTCCCGAGCATGACCTCGAGCCGTCGCTCGACCGGATCCGCGCCGTCATGGAGCTGCTCGGCGACCCCCAGCGCGGCTTCCCCGTCATCCACCTCACGGGCACCAACGGCAAGACGTCGACGACCCGGATCATCGAGTCGGTCCTGCGGGAGATGGGCCTGACGACGGGGCGGTTCACGAGCCCGCACCTGCACACCGTCCGCGAACGCATCGCCATCGCCGGGGAGCCCATCACGCCGGAGCGGTTCGTCACGATCTACGACGAGGTCAAACCCTACGTCGCGATGGTCGACGCCAGGTCGGCCGTCGACGGCGGCCCGCGGATGACGTTCTTCGAGGTCCTCGTCTGCGTGGCCTACGCCGCGTTCGCCGACGCTCCCGTCGACGTCGCCGTCGTCGAGGTCGGCATGGGTGGCTCCTGGGACGCGACGAACATCGCCGACGGTGCCGTCTCGGTCATCTGTCCGATCGACATCGACCACACCCACTTCCTCGGCACAACCGTCGAGGAGATCGCCACGGAGAAGGCCGGGATCATCAAGCCGGATGCCCTGACGGTGAGCGCCGACCAGCGCCCCGAGGTCATCCGGATCCTCCGCGACCGCGCCGACGACGTCGGGGCACGGATCCTCGTCGAGGACACCGACTTCGGGGTCACCGACCTCGACGTCGCCGTCGGCGGCCAGGTCCTCACGGTCCGCGGGCTCGCCGGGACGTATGCCGACCTCTTCCTTCCGCTGCACGGCGCCCACCAGGCCCACAACGCCGCCCTCGCCGTCGCTGCCGTCGAGGCCTTCCTCGGCGGCGGCGAGCAGCCCGTCGACGGCGGCGTCCTGCGCGCCGGCCTTGCGAAGGTCACGAGCCCAGGACGCCTCGAGATCGTCCGCCGGAGCCCGACCGTCCTCGTCGACGCCGCCCACAACCCCCACGGGACGCGGGCCCTGGCGGCCGCTGTCCGCGAGTCGTTCGCCTTCACCAGGCTCGTCGGCGTCGTCGCCGTCTTCCGCGACAAGGAGGCGGCCGCGATGCTCGAGATCCTCGAGCCCGTCCTCGATGAGATCGTCGTCACGAGGACGACCTCCCCCCGAGCGATGTCGCCCCGCGAGCTCGGCGAGCTCGCCGCCGACATCTTCGGGGAGCACCGGGTCACCGTCGTCGGCGACCTGCCCGATGCGCTCGACGCGGCTGCCGCCCTCGCCGACGAGGGCGGCGTCGGCGGGGCGGTCCTTGCCACCGGGTCGGTCGTCACCGCCGCCGAGGTGAGGGCGCTCCTCGGCGCGGACGAGGCCGGCTGACGTGGGCGCCGTCGAGAAGGCCCTCGTCCTCGTCCTCGTCTTCGCCGTTCTCTTCCTCCTCACCGCCCGCTTCCGGGAGCGGCGCGACGTCGGCGCGCCTCCTTCGCTCGCCGTACGCGACCTGCCGCCGCCCGTCGCGGCTTCCAGCGACCACGCCCTGGCGGCTGACCACGGCTCCGACACCGTCCGGGGTCTACCGGGACGCGACGGGGAGCTCGCTCGGGCAGGCGAACCGGGCCGGGGACGCCCAACAGGCCCGGCGGCGGGCGTGACCCGTCGGTTCCCGGCCTATGGGACGCTCGGCCGCTTCACGTGGCGGCTGTGCGCCGTGGTCCTCGCCGGGGAGGCGATCGTCATCTTCTTCTGGGCGCTCGTCGCCCGGGCCCTGGCAGCGGCCACCGGCAGCGGCCGCGCGGACGCCTACCTGTGGGTCGGGTCCGCAGTCGCCGTCCTGTCCCTGCTCTCCGCCGCCCTCATGCGGCGCCCGTTCGGCGTGACCCTCGGCTGGGTCGTCCAGCTGGCGGCCCTGCTCGGTGGCGTGGTCGTCCGCTCGATGCTCGTCGTCGGGATCCTCTTCCTCGCCATCTGGCTCGCGTGCCTCGCCAAGGGCCACGACATCGACCAGGTGGCCCCCGGCGCCTCTGGCTAGTCTTGCCCGCGTGACCACCGAACGCTCCCTCGTCCTCGTCAAGCCCGACGGTTTCCGGCGAGGGCTCACCGGTGAGGTGCTCCGCCGGATCGAGACCAAGGGCTACCGCCTCGTCGCGCTCAACATCCTCACACCGGGCACGGACCTGCTCGCCGCCCACTATGCCGAGCACGAGGGGAAGCCCTTCTACGGCAAGCTCATGGCCTTCATGTCCTCCGGCCCGGTCGCGGCCGCCGTCATCGAGGGGGAGCAGTGCATCGCCGGCTTCCGGTCGCTCGCCGGCCCGACGGACCCGACGCAGGCGCCTCCCGGGTCGATCCGCGGCGACCTCGGCCGCGACTGGGGACAGGGTTCGGTGGAGAACATCGTCCACGGCTCCGACTCGGCGACCTCGGCCGGGCGTGAGATCGGGCTCTGGTTCCCGCGCCTCTGAGCAGCGGTCCCCGCAGGAGGGGGCCCACGGGCCGCGTCAGGACGGGTCGAGCTCGTCGAGGCGCGCGATGACGTGCTCGAGGAGTCGCCCCATCTCGTCCCGCTGACGTGTCGACAGCGGAGCCAGGACGTCCGACTCGACGACGTTGGCCTCGCGGACGGCGGCACTGAACAGCTCCCACCCCTCCTTCGTGAGGGTGACCTGGACCCGGGTCCGGTTGTCCGGGTCCGGCATCCGGGCAACAAGACCCCGAGCGCACATGCGGTCGAGCCGGTGCGTCATGGACGAGGGGGCGACCCCGGCGGCGTCGGCGAGCGCCGTCGGGGTGACGGCCGCTCCCCGCGACCGGGCCAGGCGGACCATGACGGCCCACTCGCCGTGCGAGAGGTCGAGGTCGGCGAGCTGGCGGTTGTACCACTGGTCGAGCTTGCGGGTCAGGCTGAACAGCGCCGTGATGACGCGCTGGACCGACTCCTCGCCCCCGGCAGCGACATAGGCGGCGACGGCCGCGTCATAGTCCCCCAGGGCCGTCGTGGTCCCCTCGGCGTCCGACACGAGCCCAGTGTGGCACCACGGCTGTTGGTTTGCTAAGATTTCGATATCGAATAGTTGGTAATCGAAATGCCGAACGGCTCGGGACCGGAGAGGAGATGTCCATCATGCGTGCGCGCCTGCTCATTCTCGGGTCGTCCGTCGCCTACCTCGGCTGGGGGACCGTGCTGCCGTTCCAGTACGCGTACGCCGCGACGACGCGCGGCTGGGGCAGCCTCGTCGCCGCGCTGGCCTCGACCCTCTTCTCTGTCGGCGCCCTGGTCGCCGCGCCCGTCGGTGGCCGCCTCGCCGACCGGCACTCGCCGGCCGCCGTCGCCGTCGTGGCGCGCGTCGCAGCGGCCGTCGCCGTCGCCGGGCTCGTCTGGGCCGGGACCCCGACCCTGTTCCTCGCCGGCATGGCCGTCTTCGGCGTCGCCGTGACCGCCGCCCAGCCGGCCCAGACCGTCCTCGTACTCCGCTGGGTGCCCTCGGGCGACCGGCGCCGGGTCTTCGCCTGGCAGTTCACGGGCGCGGCGCTCGGCATGGCCGTCGGCGCCCTCATCGCCGGGCGGACCGTCAACCTCCACAGGGCCGACGGGATGGTGAGCGCCTTCGTCATCGCGGCGGCGGGCTTCGCCCTGTCCGGCCTGTGCATCGCCGTGGCCGCGCGTCACGCCGGCCCCACCGCGGACCTGTCCTCGGTGGAGGATCCCCAGAGCGTCGGCTCACGCCGCGAGGCCGTCGCCGCCATCTGGTCGCGCCCGGCCCTCCGGTGGACGGCCCTCGTCACCGTCGCCCTTGCCCTCGGGTTCTACGCCCAGTTCGAAAGCGGCCTACCGGCATACGCCCTGACGACCCTGCGGGCCGCTCCACCGGTCGTCGGGACGGCGTCGGCGGTCAACTGCCTCGTCATCATCGGCCTTCAGATGGCCGTCGTCCGGCTCACGGCGACGCGGTCCCCGGCCACGCTCCTCATCGGGGTCGGTGGGATCTGGGTCTTCTCATGGCTGCTTCTGGGAACCGGGCTTTTCCGCCCGGGCCTGGGGTCCTGGCTGTTCGTCTCGGCATACGGGGTCTTCGGGGTCGGGGAGACGATGTACGGCCCGATCCTCAACCCCCTGACGGCGGAGCTCGCGCCCGTGGGCTACGTCGGGACCACGCTCGGTCTCTTCAACGCCCTCCAGACCGCCCTGTCGGCGGCGGGCCCGCTCGTCGCCGGCGCGCTGCTCGGAGCCGGCCTGCCCGGCGCGTTCGTCGGGCTGCACCTCGGGATCTCGGCGGTGGCCGTCTTCGCGGCGACCCGGCTGCGCCGAGCCCTGCGCCGGGACCGTGCCCGGGCCCTCCACCCGGCTCGCGGCGGGGATCCCCAGCCCGTGTCCGTCCCGGGGCTGGCGCCGGTCGCCGCGTAGCATCCCGGGTGTGAGCGGCGGCGCCGGGTGGCGGATCGGGAGAGATCTCGCCATCGACCTGGGGACGGCGAACACGCTCATCTACGAGCGTGGTCGTGGGGTCGTCCTCGACGAGCCGTCCGTCGTCGCCATCGAGGCCGGCACCGGGCGCCTCATCGCCGCCGGACGGCGCGCCAAGGAGATGCTGGGCCGGACCCCGGAGCACGTCCGCGCCGTCCGACCCCTTCAGGACGGGGTCATCTCCGACGCCGACGTCACCGAGCGGATGCTCCGCTGGTTCGTCGACCAGGTCCGTCCGTCGCGGCTCGTCCGGCCACGGATCGTCGTCTGCGTCCCGAGCGATGTGACCGGTGTCGAGCGCCGCGCTCTGGAGGACGCGACGGTCCGCTGCGGTGCCCGGAGGGTCTACGTCATCGAGGAGCCGATGGCCGCCGCGATCGGCTCCGGCCTGCCCGTCCACGAGACGGCGGCCTCCATGGTCGTCGACATCGGCGGTGGGACGACGGACGTCGCCGTCATCAGCCTCGGCGGGATCGTCACGTCGCGCTCGATCCGCGTCGGGGGCGACGAGATCGACGAGGCGATCATCGCCCATGTCAAGACCGAGCTCTCCCTCCTCATGGGCGAACGCTCCGCGGAGGACATCAAGGTCGCCGTCGGCTCGGCGTTCCCGCTGAGCGAGGAGCTCACCCACCGGGTCCGCGGCCGTGACCTCGTCACGGGCCTGCCGAAGACCGTCATCGTCTCCTCCCAGGAGGTCCGGCGCGCGATCGAGGCGCCCGTCCTCCAGATCGTCGACCTTGCCCGGGCCGTCCTCGACGTGTGCCCGCCGGAGCTTGCCGGCGACGTCCTCGACACGGGGGTCATGCTGACTGGCGGCGGAGCGCTCCTGCGCGGGCTGGCCCCGCGAATGAGCCACGAGCTCGGCGTACCGGTCAGGGTCGCCGAGGACCCGTTGCGGGCGGTCGTCCTCGGCTCGGGCCGTTGCGTCGAGGACTTCGGCAGCCTCCAACGGGTGCTCGTCGACACCCGCCGCCTGTGAGCCGTATGCCGCGCCGTGGCCCGCCCGCGGCCCCGTCGGCGCGCCGGCGCCTCCTCGTCGCCGCGATGGCCGTCACCGTGCTCGTGGCCCTGCTCGACGCCAGCGCAAGCGCGTGGACGTCGCGCCTGCGCATGGTTGGCGAGGACGTGTTCGGGTCCGCCCTGGCCTCGACCCGGCCTGCGGCCGACGAGACCTCCCGGCTGCGTGCCGAGAACACCCGGCTCGCCGTGGAGCTTCAGCGGGCCGAGGACGCGGGCGGGGCAGCCGCCGCGCTCGGGAGGCTCCTCGCCGACCCCACGCTGGCCGGGGCACGGCTCGTGGGCGCCCGTGTCGTTGCCGTTGGCGCCCAGGGCGCCGCCGGGCCTCAGCGGGTGACCCTCGACGTCGGCGCGCGGGACGGCATACGCACCGGGCTCACCGTCGTCGCCGCGGCGGGGCTCGTCGGGCGGACCGTCGCCGTGACGCCGTGGACGTGCGACGTCCTCCTCATCGGCGCCCCGTCCCTCGACGTCGCCGTCCGCGTCGGGACCCGCGGCACGCTCGGGCTCGTCCAGGCCGTCGCCGCCGGCGGTGCGGACCCACGGTCACCGGGGGAGCTCAACCTCGCCGCCGTCGAGACGGGGACGATCGTCGCCGGTGACGTCGTGACGACCATGGGCAGCCCTGGCGGATCGCCCTTCGTCCCCGGCATACGGGTCGGCGTGGTCGCGTCCGTCGACGCCGCGGCGGGGCGGCTGACACCGACCGCTGCGGTCCGGCCCGCCGTCGACGTCAGCGCCCTCGACGTCGTCGCCGTCCTCCTGTCCGCGCCCCGGGCGACCCCGCGCCCCACGGCGACGGCCGGACCGCCGTGACGGTGCCGTGGCGGGGTGCGGCCCGCCTCCTCCTCGTTCTCGTCGCGGCGCTCGCCGCCGTGGTGCTCGCGGCGCGCCACATCGCGCCCGTCCCGGACCTCCTCGTCCTCCTCCTCACCGCCGTCGGGCTCGTCGGCGGACCGGCGGCCGGGTTGGGATGGGGCCTCGTCGCCGGCTGGTTCGTCGACGTCATCCCTCCCGGGGCCACGGTCCTCGGGCTCGGTGCGCTGACGTATGCCGCCGCCGGGGCCGTCGCCGGGGGATGGCATCGCGTGGACCGGATCGGCCCCGCATGGGTCGCTCTCGCGACCGTCGCCACGGCGCTCGTCGTCGAGGGCTCACGTGTCGTCCTCGCCCTCGCCACGACGGCGCCCGTCGACTGGGCCGGTGTCGGGCTTCGGCTCGCGCTCACAGCGACGGTCAGCACCCTCGTCGTCCCGCTCCTCGTCCGTGCCGACCAACGGCTCGCACCCCCGGGCGAACGATGAGGCAGCCGGGGCGCGGCCGCCTTGCCGCTCTCGCCGTGACCGTCCTCGCCCTGTTCGTCGCCCTCGCCACGCGCCTGGGGCAGATGGAGCTCGGCGAGCAAGCGTCCTCCGTCCAGGCCGCCGACGCGGCGAGGACCGCGACCATCGTCGTGCCGGCTGTCCGCGGCCGGATCCTCGACCGCCGCGGTATCCCCCTCGCGTCGAACGGATCCGTCGTCGCGGTCACCGTCGAGCGAGCCACCCTGCTCGCCGCCAAGGACGGCGGTCGCTCGCTGGTCACGGCCGTCGCGCGGGCTCTCGGGCTGCCCTTCGAGCGCCTGTGGGGCCGGACGTCCCTGTGCGGAACGACGGGCGCCCCGCCGCAGCCGGCGTGCTGGAACGGGTCCCCGTACGTGCCCATCCCCCTCGCCGACGGCGTCGACCCCGCCCGAGCCCTCGCCCTCGTCGAGAACCCGGCCACCGACCCCGGGATCGCTCTGGCGACGGAGCCGGTGCGTGCCTACCCGGCGCCCGACGGCGTCAACCTCGCCCACGTCCTCGGCTACATCGCGCGGCCGACGAGGGCCGAGGTCACCGCGAGCAGGGGAGCGCTCACGGACGACTCCCTCATCGGCCGCGCCGGCCTGGAGGAGGAGTACGACGCGCAGCTGCGTGGCACCCCTGGCCGCATCGTCGTCGCCCTCGACCCTCGCGGCGTCGTGACGCGGGAGATCTCCCGCGTCGACCCGGTGCCGGGGCGCGACCTCGTGACGAGCATCGACGTCCGCGTCCAGGCGGCGACGGAGAAGGCCCTCGCCGCCGGTATCGCCGCCGCCCGCCGCCGCGGCGAGGCCGCCGACTCGGGCTCTGCCCTCGTCCTCGACACCCGGACCGGCGCCGTCGTCGCCTCCGCGAGCTGGCCGACGTACGACCCGTCGGTCTGGACAGGCGGCATCTCGAGCGCCGACTATGCGCGGCTGACCTCCCCGGCCAACGGGACCCCGCTCCTGCCCCGGGCGGTCGCCGCGACGTACCCGCCGGCGTCGACGTTCAAGGCCATCTCGCTCCAGGCGGCCGTCGCCGCCGGCAGCCCCCTCGGCGGGACGTACAGCTGCCCGCCGAGCTACACGATCGGTAACCGCGTCTTCCACAACTTCGAGGGCGAGCAGTTCGGCCGGATCAGCCTCCAGCAGGCGATCGAGGTCTCGTGCGACACCGTCTTCTACGACCTCGCCTACCGGTCCTGGCAGGCCCAGGGGGGGCTCGCCGCGACGACCGACGCCCGCGACCCGTTCGTCCGGACGGCCCGGGCGTTCGGCCTCGGGCGGCTCACGGGGATCGACCTGCCCGGCGAGTCCGCCGGCCGCCTGCCGGACCGCGCGTGGAAGCGGGCGACCTGGGAGGCGACGAAGGCCGACCTCTGCACGCGCGCGCAGACGGGCTATCCCGACGTCGCCCGCACGGACCGCGCACGAGCGGCATACCTGAAACAGCTCGCCGCCGAGAACTGCGCGACGGGCTTCCAGTTCCGGGCCGGCGACGAGGCGAACTTCGCCATCGGGCAAGGGGACACGGCCGTCACGCCGATCCAGATGGCCCGAGCGTACGCGGCGGTCGCCAACGGCGGGACCCTCCTGACCCCTCGCGTCGGCGTGGCGTTCATCGGCCCGTCCGGGGTGCGCACCGCCGTGGCGCCCGGCCCGCGGACCCGGATCGCCGTCGACGCCGCTGCCGTCGCCTACCTGCAGAACGCCCTCCGCTCCGTCGTCACGGGTGGAACCGCCGAAGGGGCGTTCGCGGGCTTCCCCGGCGACTGGCCCGTGTCGGGCAAGACGGGCACGGGTGAGGTGTTCGGGGAGGGGACGACGGCCTGGTTCGTCTCCTACGCGCCCTCGACCGCGCCCCGGTATGCCGTCGCCGTCGTCATCTCCCAGGGCGGCACCGGCGCCGCCGCCGCCGCACCCGTGTCCCGGCAGATCAACGCCACCCTGCGGACCCTGCACTGACCGATAGTCTGGCGGCATGGCTGACTTCGACGTCGTTGTCCTCGGTGCCGGACCCGGTGGGTACGTCGCGGCGATCCGCGCCTCGCAGCTCGGGCTGAAGGCGGCCGTCGTCGAGAAGAAGTACTGGGGCGGCGTGTGCCTCAACGTCGGCTGCATCCCGAGCAAGGCCCTCCTGAAGAACGCCGAGCTCGCGCACACCCTCACCCACGACAAGGCCCTCTTCGGCATCGAGGGTGACGCGACGATGGCCTTCGGGCCGACGCACGCGCGCAGCCGCAAGGTGTCCGACGGCATCGTCCGCGGCGTCCACTACCTCATGAAGAAGAACACCATCGAGGAGATCGACGGCTGGGGCACGCTGACGAGCCCGACGTCCATGGACGTGGCCCTCAACGACGGGTCGACCCGGGCGCTCACCTTCGACAACCTCATCATCGCAACCGGATGCGTGACCCGGATGCTGCCCGGCGTGCAGGTCAGCGCGAACGTCGTCACGTACGAGGAACAGATCCTCGACCCCGACCTGCCCGGCTCGATCATCATCGCTGGGTCGGGTGCCATCGGTGTCGAGTTCGCCTACGTCATGCGGTCCTTCGGCGTCGAGGTGACGATCGTCGAGTTCCTCGACCGGATGGTGCCGACCGAGGATGCCGACGTGTCGAAGGAGCTCCTGCGGCACTACAAGAAGCTCGGCGTCAAGGTCATGCTCGGCACGAAGGTCGAGGCCGTCGAGGACACCGGCTCCGGCGTCCGCGTCAGCGTCTCGCCGGCTGCCGGGGGGGACCGGCAGGTCCTCGAGGCCGACCGCCTCCTGTCCGCCATCGGGTTCGCGCCGCGCGTCGCGGGTTTCGGCCTCGAGTCCACGGGGGTCGAGCTCACCGACCGGGGTGCCATCGCCATCGACGACCACTGCCGCACGAACGTCCCCAACGTCTACGCGGTCGGCGACGTCACGGCGAAGGTCATGCTCGCGCACGTCGCCGAAGCCATGGGCGTCGTCGCCGCGGAGACGATGGCGGGCGCCGAGACGATGCCCGTCGACTACGACTTCGTCCCCCGGGCGACGTTCTGCCAGCCGCAGATCGGCTCCTTCGGCTACTCCGAGCAGCAGGCCCGCGACAAGGGCTACGACGTGACGACGGCGACGTTCCCCTTCTCCGCAAACGGGAAGGCCCAGGGCCTCGGTGACGCCGTGGGGTTCGTCAAGATCGTCGCGGACCGCACCCACAACGAGATCCTCGGCGCGCACATGATCGGCCCGGACGTCACCGAGCTGCTGCCTGCCCTCACGCTTGCCCAGAGGTGGGACCTGACCGCCGACGAGGTGGCCCGAAACGTCTTCGCCCACCCGACCCTCTCCGAAGCGGTCAAGGAGGCCGTCGAGGGCATCGCCGGGCACATGATCAACCTCTAGCCAGCCCGCCAGCCCCGCGCCGATGCGAGGATTTCGGCGCCGATGGTTTAGGGTTCCATTTGGCCGCCCGCCCCGTTCTGCAGCGGGCAAGGCCTTTCACCCACAGTCGATGCCACCGTGAAGCGCGCCGCACAACTGGGTAGCGCCCGGCAGAACCGACCGCATCCTGTTCTTCGGAGTCTCTCCTGTCCGTTTCCAGCAGCACTCGCACGTCCATCGACCGCTTCGCCGCCCTCGGTGTCCCCGGGCGCCTGAGCGCCGTCCTCGGTGGGCTCGGCATCACCGAGCCGACCCCCATCCAGGCCGTGACCCTGCCCGACTCGCTCGCCGGCCGTGACGTCCTCGGCCGGGGCCGCACCGGGTCCGGCAAGACGTACGCCTTCCTCCTGCCTCTCGTCGCCCGGCTCGCCGAGTCCGGGGGTCCCCGCCGGCCCGGCCAGCCGAGGGCCCTCGTCCTCGCCCCGACGCGCGAGCTTGCGACGCAGATCGACGAGGCGCTCGCGCCGCTCGCCGCGGCATACGGCTTCAGGAGCCGCACCGTCTTCGGCGGCGTCGGCCAGTTCCCGCAGGTCTCGGCGCTGCGCAAGGGCGTCGACGTCGTCGTCGCGTGTCCCGGCCGGCTCGAGGACCTCATGGGCCAGGGCCACCTCCGTCTTGACGCGGTCGAGGTCACCGTCCTCGACGAGGCCGACCACATGGCCGACCTCGGCTTCCTCCCGTCCGTCAAGCGGATCCTCGGCCAGACCCCCCCGACGTCGCAGCGGATGCTCTTCTCGGCGACCCTCGACAACGCCGTGGGGGAGGTCGTCCGGACCTACCTGCACCGTCCGGTCACCCACGAGGCGGACTCCGCCCAGTCGCCCGTGGGGACGATGACCCACCACATCCTCCACGTGCGTGGCGTCGACCGTCTCGCCGTCCTCACCGACCTCGCCGCCGCCCCGGGACGCGCCCTCCTGTTCACCCGGACCAAGCACCGCGCCAAGCAGCTCGCCGCCCACCTCAACGGCGCGGGCGTGCCCGCCGTCGAGCTGCATGGCAACCTGTCCCAGGCCGCACGCACCCGGACGATGGAGGCCTTCCACTCCGGCGCAGCCCAGACCCTCGTTGCGACGGACATCGCGGCGCGCGGGATCCACGTCGACGACATCGGGCTCGTCGTCCACGCCGACCCGCCCCTGGAGCACAAGGCCTACCTCCACCGGTCCGGGCGCACCGCCCGGGCCGGCGCCGCGGGCACCGTCGTCACGATCATGACCGACGACCAGGTCCGTGACGTCCGCGACCTCACTCGTCGGGCCGGTATCACGGCGACGACGACCCGCGTCACCGCCGAGCACCCGCTCCTGGCCGAGCTCGCCCCGGGGGAGCGGGCCTTCACCGGCGGCCTGCCTCCCGAGGTCGTCCGCGGCGACGCGCCCCGCGGTGGGGGTCGCCGCAGCCAGCCCCGTCGGCGGACCGACCAGCAGGCCGGCACGACGCGCGGCAGCGACACCCCCCGAGGCGGGCGCCGCACCGACGGGCCCCGTCGGGCAGAGCGCGCCTCGGCACGCCCGGAAGCCCGCGGCCAGTCACGTCGGAGCGAGACCCCGGCACACCAGACGAACCCGGCGGCAGCTGGGCCGTCGCGCGAGCGTGGCACGGGGGTGGCCCGCAGCCCGCAGCGGCCGACCGCCGGCCCGGCGCGGCGCAACGCCGCACGCCGCGCCCGCTGACCCTTTCCCCCGGTTCGAGGAGATCCGCCACCGGATTCCGGTCGGCGACCACCTCGACCGGGCGTCGAGGCCGGGGGCGCAGGGCTCGCCAATAGGCTCGCCCGTATGCCGGGAACGCTGCTGCGCTCGGTCCGCATCGTCCCCATCGACCCGGATCGCCTCGCGCCGACACCCGAGGCCGTGTTCGACGTCCGGTGGGGCGCTGGGCGCGTCCGGCAGGTCGCGCCCCGGCTGACGCCGAACCGGGACGAGGTGGTCCTGGACGGCGACGGGCGGTGGCTCATCCCCGGGCTGTGGGACGCCCACGTCCATCCCGTCATGTGGGGGCTCGCGCGGCGCCGGATCGACCTCACCGGCACGACGAGCCCCGACGAGGCGCTCGATCGGGTGCGGGCCGCGCTGGATGGACGCCCGAAGGGGCTCGTCCTCGGGTTCGGCCACCGTTCCGGCCTCTGGCGACGCCATCCGACCGTCGCCGATCTCGACGCCGTCGCCGGCGGCCGCCCCGTCGCCCTCGTCAGCGGCGACGCCCACAACGGCTGGCTCAGCTCCGCCGCCTACGGGCTCATCGGACTGCGACCTCGCGCGGGGCTGCTCGTCGAGGACGAGTGGTACCCGGCATACGCGCGGCTCGAGGAGATCGCCTCCGCCGAGGAGAACCCCGAGGCGGCGCTTCGCGACGGACTCGACACGGCGGCCACGCTCGGCGTCGTCGGCATCGTCGACGTCGAGTTCGGCTCCGGCTGGCAGGCCTGGCCGGGGCGTTGCGCGACGTGGTGCCCCCCGGTGCGGGTACGTGCCGCGACGTATTCCCACGGGCTCGACGAGGTCGCTGCCCGGGGCCTGCGGACCGGCGAACCGCTCGCCGCGGGCAGCGACCTCGTCACGATGGGACCGCTGAAGGTCATCGGCGACGGCAGCCTCAACACCCTGACGGCGTGGTGCCGTGAGGCGTATGCCCCGGCGTGCTCGACCCACCCTCGGGGTCGACCCAACCAGACGCCGGCGGAGCTGACACGACTACTCACCCGTGCCAAGGAGATCGGCCTCGCCGCGGCCGTCCACGCAATCGGCGACGCCGCCGTCACGGCGACACTCGACGCCTTCGAGGCGTCGGGTCAGCGTGGGAGCATCGAGCACGTGCAGCTCGTCGGCCCCGTCGACCTCACCCGGATGGCGCGACTCGGGCTGACGGCGAGCGTCCAGCCCGCCCACCTGCTCGACGACCGGGAGGTCATCGAGCGGATGTGGGCCGACCGTGCGGACCGCGCCTACGCGTTCCGGTCCATGCGCAGCGCAGGGGTGGCGCTCGCCTTGGGGTCCGACGCCCCCGTGTCGCCGCTCGACCCGTGGCTGGCGATGGCCGCCGCGGTCCATCGCTCGGCCGGCGAACGGGCGCCGTGGCACCCCGAGCAGAGGCTGACCGTCGCCGAAGCGCTCGCCTCGAGCGTCGACGGTCACGGCACCGTCCGGGCGGGCTCTCCGGCGGACCTCGCCCTCCTCGATGCGGATCCGTATGCGACCGAAGCAGGCTCGTACGAGGCCGCCGAACACCTACAGGGCATCCGGGTGGGCCTGACCGTCGTCGACGGGCGCGTAACCCACTCCGCGCTCGGATGACGCCGTGACCGGGCTGCGCCGCACCGTCGGGGCCGCGACCCTGCTCGGGATGGTCGGCCTCGAGGTGTGCCTCGCGTTCGGCTACTACGCCCTCGCCACCGTCCTGCCCCAGGTCTGCCGCGGGTTCGACGCGGACCGGGCCTACTCGGTGGCCGCTGCGGCACCGTTCATCACGTCGGTGGTCGGGCTCGTCGTCGCGTCACCGTGGGTCGACCGGGTCGGGCCCCGGTGGCCGCTCACCTGGGGCTTCGCCGGTCTCGTGACCGGTGAGGTCGGCTGTGCCGCCGCACCCGGAATCGCCGTCTTCGTCGCCGGGCGCCTCGTGCTCGGCCTTGGCACGGGCATCGTCGGCGTCGCGCTCTACGGCCTCATCTCGCACGCCGTGCCGCCCGAGCACCGCAGCGCCGTCTTCGGCTGGCTCAACGGCTCGTGGCTGATCCCCTCGCTGACCGGCCCCCTGCTCGCCGCCCTCATGGCGCAGCGGTGGGGCTGGCGCAGCGTCTTCTGGGCCGTCGCCGTCCTCATGGCCGTCAGCTACACGATCCTCGCCGTGGGGATCCGCCGGCGGAGGATGGTGCCGGAGCACGGCGCCCGCCGGGCCGTCCCGTGGCTGTGGGCGGCGCTCGCGGCGGTCGCGCTGATCGCCCTCCACCTCGGCGGGGAGGACCCGAGCGCCGCGGGAACGACGGCGTCCGCGGTGGGTCTCGTCCTCACCGTGCTCGCCATGCGCCGCGTCCTTCCCGCCGGGACCCTCGCCGCCCGCGCCGGTGCCCCCCGCCTCATCGCGCTGCGTGGCGTCCTCGCCGCGGGGGCGGGAGCGGCCGAGGTGTACGTCCCCTACTACCTCCAGCACCAACGGGGCGTCACCCTCGCGGGATCCGGGTTCGTCCTCGCGGCGACGGCGGTCGGCTGGACCGTGGGGGCGTCCGTCCAGGCGGGGTGGGCGCGGCGCTGCGGACCGGAGCGGCTTCTTCGCTGGTGCGCGGTCCTCGGCCCCATGGGGCCCGTCGCCGTCCTCGTTGTCATCGTGACGACCGGACCGGTCTGGCTCATCCCCGCCGGCCTCGCCGTCATGGGCCTCGGGCTGGGCGCGGCGATGCCACAGATCTCCGCGGCGAGCATGGACCTGACCCCGACGGCGGAGCACGCGTCCCTCGGCGGTGCGCTCCAGCTGTGCGAGGCGGCCGCCGGCGGGGCGCTCCTCGCCGTCACCGGGATCGTCCTCGCCCACGGCGGCAGTCATTCACTGGCCGCCGCGTATGCCGTTCTCGTCGCCGTCGGAGCCCTCGGCCTCGTCGTGGCGGGTCACGGCGTGGGGGAAACCGCTCAGCCGAGCTGACGCACGACGTCCCAGCCGATCCGCACGGTGAAGGCGGCGACGACGACGACGAAGACGACCCGGACGAACCTCGAGCCGCGAGCCATCGCCGTCCGGGCGCCGACGTAGCCCCCGACGACGTTCGCCGCCCCCATGGAGAGGCCGAGCAGCCACCACACGGCGCCCTGGGGGACGAAGACGACGAGCGCGGCGAGGTTCGTCGCGAGGTTGGCGATCTTCGCCTTGGCGCTCGCGTCGAGGAAGCCGTACCCGAGGAGGCCGACGAGCGCGACGACGAGGAAGGTGCCCGTGCCCGGGCCGAGGGCGCCGTCGTACGTCCCCACCCCGAACCCGAGACCGACGGCGGTCGCGTAGTGACGATGCCCCGTATGCCGCAGGACCGTGTCGGCACCCATGGCCGGGCGCAGCAGCGTCCAGGTTCCGACGCTGACGAGGACGAGGAGGATCAGCGGGTTGAAGGCCGACCGCGGGATGCGCGACGCGGCCGTCGCACCGGCGAGCGACCCGGCGAACGCCGCCACGGCAAGCGGCCCCGCCGTCCGCGGGTCGGGCCGCAGCCGCCGGCCGTACGTCGCCGCGCTCGTCGTCGTCCCGCAGATGGAGGCGACCTTGTTCGTCGCGAGGAGATGGACCGGTGCGGCGCCCGGGAAGGCCACGAGAAGAGCCGGTAGCTGGATGAGCCCGCCGCCGCCGACGACCGCGTCGACCCAGCCGGCGCCGAGGGCCGCGAGGACGAGCAGGCATACGGTGAGCGCCGACACATGGGGCACCCGGTGACCCTAGCGT
>JAJXUB010000136.1 GCA_021783215.1 Actinomycetes bacterium
CGACGGGTCGGCGTTCGCGCGGGACGGCGTCGTCGTCGTCGGCGTCAACTACCGGCTCGGGGCGCCGGGGTTCGCCGTCCTCGACGGCGCCCCGGACAACCGCGGGCTCCG
The DNA here is from genome assembly GCA_021783215.1 of Actinomycetes bacterium. Taxonomy (GTDB): domain Bacteria; phylum Actinomycetota; class Actinomycetes; order Actinomycetales; family Dermatophilaceae; genus JAJXUB01. The sequence goes on from JAJXUB010000136.1 coordinate 112, forward strand.
CGACCAGGTCGCCGCTTTGACCTGGGTGCGCGACAACATCGCCGCGTTCGGCGGCAACCCCGACGACGTGACGATCTTCGGCGAGTCCGCCGGCGGCATGAGCGTGTCGACGCTGCTCGCCTCTCCGGCCGCCGACGGGCTGTTCCACCGCGCCGTCGCCCAGAGCGGCGGCGCGACGATGGTGGCCACCCGTGAGGACGCCCGCAACGTCAGCCGTGCGCTCGCCGACCACCTGGGCATCGCGCCGACGGCCGAGGCCTTCGCCGCCGTCGGCGAGGAGGACCTCCTCGCCGCTCAGGCCGCCGTCACCCTCGCGGTCCAGGGCGACCCCGACCCGTCGAGGTGGGGGGCCTCGGTCCTGCGCGGCGGCCTCGGCATCATGACGACGTTCCCCGTCGTCGACGGGGAGATCGTCCCCGACGTCCCGTTGGCGCGCATCGCTGCCGGCTGCGCGGCCTCCGTCCCACTCCTCGTCGGGACGACGAGCGAGGAGTTCCGGCTCTTCGCGGTCCCCCCGGGCGTCGCGGACGCGGTGACGACCGACGCCCTGCCGCTCCTGACGGCGCGCTACGGCTGGCCGGAGGACGCCACCGCCCTCTACACGGCCAACCGCCCCGGAGCCACGCCCGGTGACGTCACGTGCGCGATCCTCACCGACCAGGCGTTCCGTCTGCCGGCGGCCGACCTCGCCCGCGCCCAGGCCCGTGCCGGTGGCTCCGTCCACATGTACGAGTTCGCCTGGCGTACGCCCGTCGCCCGGCTCGGCGCGTGCCACGCCCTCGAGCTCGCCTTCGTCTTCGACACCCTCCAGCTGGCCGGGGGGATGGTCCCGCCGGACGCCCCTCAGGGCCTCGCCGACGTCGTCCACGAGGCGTGGGTCCGGTTCGCCCGGGACGGCGAGCCCGGGTGGGCGCCGTGGACCCCGAGGACGCCCACTGTGCGGGTGTTCGACACGGACAGTGACGTCGTCGTCGGGCCGCGGGCGGACGAGCTGGCCCTGTGGGGCTGAGCGTCAGGCGCTCGTCGCGAGGACGACGTCGACGGCGTCCTCGACGGAGTCGACAAGCGTGACGGCGGTCGCCATGGACCGTCCGGCCGCCAGCGCCTCGACGGCCGGCCAGAGCGGGATGTCCGTCGTCCAGTGCCGGCGGCCGACGAGGACGAGCCGAGGCAGGACGGTGGTCCCGGCGCCGGCGTAGTAGAGCGGCGTCACCGCCTGGAAGATCTCCTGGACCGTGCCGGCCGTCCCGGGAAGGACGACGACCCCCTCGGTGGAGCGGGCGAGGAGACCGTCCTCACGCAGCGCGTTGGAGAAGTACTTCGCGATGCCGTCGCAGAACACGTTGGGCGGCTCGTGACCGTAGAACCACGTCGGCACGCCGATGCTCCGGATGCCGGCGCCCTCCGGCGTCGCGTCCCGCGCGGCCGCGCGGACCGCCAGCGCGACCTCGGCCCACGCGCCGACGTCCGGGACGAACGAGGGGACCGTCGCGAGGGTCGCCAGCGCGTCGGCGAGGGCCGCGTCCGAGGGCACGAACGCGCCGAGGTTCGTTGCCTCCATGGCGCCCGGCCCGCCGCCGGTGATGACGGTGACGCCCCGTTCGGCGAGCCGGCGCCCCAGCCGGGCCGCGTCGGCATACGCGTCGCTGCCACGGGCGTGCGTATGCCCGCCCATGACGCCAACGACGCACCGCCCGGAGAGGGCCTCGTCGAGCGCGTCGCCGACCTGGTCGTCGTGGATGGCCCGCAGGAGCGTCGCGTAGACGTCGCGGACCGAGGCCTCGTCGCGGCTCCAGCCGTAGGCCCTGGCGTCCGGCGTCGCGTGGTAGCCGTGCTCCGACAGCCCGGCGTAGAGCTCCTCGGGCGAGTAGAGCCGGGACCGGAAGATGTCGACGGGGGCCCCGTGCGCGGCGGGAAAGATCATGGCCCCGTGCCGGACGAGGTGGTCGGCAAGCCGGGCCGGGACGACGCCGCCGAGGATGACGAGGCCACGGACGTCGGGTCGGGCGACGAGGGCGTCGACCCGGCTGGTCAGGTCGAGGGACTCCAGCCGGACGCCGCGGAGGGAGCCGCCGTCGGCGAGGAGGGTGTCGAGCTCGTCGAGGGACTCGATCTCGCGATGGCGGGTCACGGGCCCACCTTAGGTGTCAGTGCGCGGTGAGCGCCGCGAGCAGCCCGCCGAGCCGGGCCGGCCGGCCGGTGAGGCGTTCCTCGAGGTCCGCCGCGCGCGCGAGGCGGAGGCCCGCGTTGACGCCGAGCCACCGCAGCGGCTCCGGCTCCCAGGCGGGGGAGTGGTGCCCGACCCAGGGCAGCGCGGTGACGGGAGAGGGCCGGCCGAGGACGAGGTCGGCGAGCGTGCGTCCGGCGAGGTTGGTCGCCGCCAGCCCGTCCCCGACGTAGCCACCGGCCCATCCCTGACCGGTCGACTCGTCGTAGCCGACGCTCGGGTGCCAGTCGCGGGGGATCCCGAGCGGCCCGCCCCACGCGTGGGTGAAGCCGACCCCGTCGAGCTGCGGGAGGAGGCCCCGCAGGGTCCGGCGGAGCCGCTCGAAGACGGCCGGCTCGACGTCGAACCCGGGCCGTATGCCCGATCCCCAGTGGTAGGGCGCGCCCCGCCCGCCGAAGGCGACCCGGTCGTCGTCGGTCCGCTGCCCGTAGACGACGACGTGCTCGTGGTCGGAGAACGTCTCCCGCTCCCGGAGGCCGATCGTCTCCCACTGCCCGGGGGACAGCGGCTCCGTGGCGACCATGAGGGAGTAGACCGGGGCGACGTGGCGGCGCAGCCTCGGCAGCCGCGCCGTCCATGCCTCGGTGGCCCGGACAACGTGCCGGGCCAGGACCGTCGACCCGTCGGCGACGGTGACGCGCCGATCGCCGATGTCGGTGACGCGGGCGCCCTCGACGACCCGGCCCCCGCGCCGGCGGACGACGTCGGCGAGCCCGCGGACGAGCCGCCCCGGGTGGACCCGCGCACAGTTCGGGTTGTACGTCGCGCCGCCGAGCCCCTCGGCCGCGAGCCGCTCGCGCGCGGCGGCGGGCTCGAGCCACTCGGTGCCGTCCCCCCATCGGGCACCATCGGCCGCGTAGGCCCGTGCCCGGCTGACCTGCGCCGGGCCGCGCGCGACCGTGAGGGTCCCCCCCTTCGCATACGCCGCGTCGATGCCCTCGGCGGCGGCGACGCGGCCCACCTCGTCGACGGTGTCCCGGAGAGCCGCGCCGAGGGCGAGCGCACCGGCCCGACCGTGCGAGGCGGCGACGACGTCCATGGAGACCGGCCACAGCGCCGAGACCCACCCGCCGTTGCGGCCGCTCGCCCCGAACCCGACGTGCTCGGCCTCCAGGATGACGACGTCGAGGCAGGGGTCGGCGACCAGGAGGTAGTACGCCGTCCACAGGCCGGTGTAACCGGCGCCGATGACGACGACGTCGGCGCGCGCGGGAGCCACCGGCGTCAGAGGTGCTTCTGCGCCTCGGTGAGGACCGAGCGGAGCCGTTGCTCGATGTCGTCGAACTGCGGCTGGCCGATGATGAGGGGCGGAGCGAGCTGGACCACGGGGTCGCCCCGGTCGTCGGCGCGGCAGTAGAGCCCGGCGTCGAAGAGCGCCTTCGACAGGAACCCCCGCAGGAGGCGCTCGGACTCCTCCTCGTTGAACGTCTCGCGGGTCACCTTGTCCTTGACCAGCTCGATGCCGTAGAAGTAGCCGGCACCGCGGACGTCGCCGACGATGGGCAGGTCGAGCAGCTTGTCGAGGGTCGACTTGAAGCGGGCGGCGTTCTCCTTGACGTTGTCGAAGAGGCCCTCCCGCTCGTAGATGTCGAGGTTGGCCATCGCCGCGGCGCACGATACGGGGTGGCCGCCCCACGTGTAGCCGTGGGGGAAGGACGTCGTCCCCTTGCGGTACGGCTCGAAGAGGCGCTCGCTGGCGATCATGACCCCGAGCGGTGCGTAGCCGGACGTGATGCCCTTGGCCGTCGTGATGATGTCGGGGACGTAGCCGAAGTCGTCGCACGCGAACATGGACCCGATCCGGCCGAACGCGCAGATCGTCTCGTCGGACACGAGGAGGACGTCGTACTCGTCGCAGATCTCGCGGACGCGGTCGAAGTAGCCGGCCGGCGGCGGGAAGCAGCCGCCGGAGTTCTGGACGGGCTCGAGGAAGACGGCGGCGACGGTGTCGGGACCCTCGAACTCGATGGCCTCGGCGATCCGGTTCGCGGCCCACAGGCCGAACGCCTTCTCGTCGTCGCGCAGGTGCTCCGGCGCCCGGTACGCGTTCGTGTTCGGGACCTTGTGCGCGCCGGGGACGAGGGGCTCGAACGCCTCCTTCGCCGCGGGGATGCCCGTGATGGACAGCGCCCCCTGGGGCGTGCCGTGGTAGGCCACGGCCCGGCTGATGACCTTGTGCTTGGTCGGCTTGCCGGTCAGCTTGAAGTACTGCTTGGCGAGCTTCCACGCCGTCTCGACGGCCTCGTCGCCGCCGGTCGTGAAGAAGACCCGGTTGAGGTCACCGGGGGCGTTG
>JAJXUB010000137.1 GCA_021783215.1 Actinomycetes bacterium
GCCGACTTCATCGAGGAGACGGTCGCGTCGATCCTCGGGCAGACGTTCACCGACTTCGAGCTCGTCATCGCCGACCACTCGAGCACCGACGGGACCTGGGAGCGGCTCCAGCGGTTCGCCGATGACCCGCGGGTGCGCCTCCTGACGACCCCCGCGGGAGGCGGCGCGCCGGCCAACTGGGCCCGGGTCTCCGCCGAGGCGACGGGTGACTACCTTAAGCTCGTCTGCGGTGACGATGTCATCTACCCGACGTGCCTCGAGCAGGAGGTGTCGGCCATGGATGCGGACGAGGAGACTGTCCTCGTCGCCTGCCAGCGGGACCTCATCGACGCTCACGGCGGAACGGTCGTCAGGGCGCGGGGTCTGGCCGGGCTCCGAGGGTCCGTCAGCGGACGGCCCGCGGCTCGCCGAACCGTCCGTGTCGGGTCCAACATCTTCGGTGAGCCAGGTTGCGTTCTCTTCCGGCGGGCGGCCTTCGAGTCGGCCGGCGGCTGGGACGCCAGCGAGCCCTTCGTCATCGACCAGCATTCCTACTGCAACGTCCTCATGCGCGGCAACTTCCACGCAGTTCCGACGCCTCTGGCAGGTTTCCGGCTCAGCGCGGCCCAGTGGAGCGTGAGCCTCGCCAGGCAGCAGTCCGACCAGGTCATCGGCTTCCACCACCGGCTGTCCACAGCCAACCCCGGGCTGCTCTCCCGAGCCGACCTGGCCCGCGGGGATCTGATGGCACGAGTTACCGCCTACAAGCGACGCCTCGCCTACGTCTGGGTCGGTCGCCGGATGCACGCCCCCGTCCCTCCGCGTGCCGAGGAACGATGAGAGAAGCCAGGGTATGCCCGCAGGTCGGGGGAGTGGGCCCGTGTTGACTAGGCTCGCAGGGTGGCGGAACCCATGACACCTGAACGAATGCACCGGATCTCCGTCATCACACCCGTCTACGGTGGGGAGCGGACGCTCCCGCTCCTTGTTCCCGAGATCGTCGCGCTCACTGCGCCACAGCGCTCTCCCGATGGCCACCAGTGGGTGGTCTCCGAGTGGCTGCTCGTCTATGACAACGGACGCGACGGGTCGGCGGACGTCATCGCGGACCTCGCCGCGGCCCACGACGTCATCCGGCCCGTGTGGCTCAGCCGCAACTATGGCCAGCACTCGGCGACCCTCGCCGGTATGGCGTCGAGCAACGGTGACTGGATCGTCACGCTTGACGAGGACGGCCAGCACGACCCGGGCGATATCGGCCTCTTCCTCGACCAGGCGATTCGCGACAACGCCCAGCTCGTCTACGCCGAGCCGACGAACCCGCCGCCGCACGGCGCGTTCCGCAACCTGGCGTCGCGGGGGGCGAAGTGGGTGTTCGCGACGTTCCTGTCGTCGGGGGCGCCGGCGACGTTCCAGAGCTACCGGCTCATCATCGGCGAGCTCGGCCGCAGCGTTGCGGCCTACACCGGCGCCGGGGTCTATCTCGATGTCGCGCTCGGCTGGGTCGTCGGTCGGACCAGTGCTGTCCCGGTCGTCCTGCGTGATGAAGGCGACCGGACCTCGGGGTACGACCTGCGGCGTCTCCTCTCGCACTTCTGGCGGCTCGTCGTCTCGTCGGGGACGCGGAGCCTGCGCATCGTCAGCGTCCTCGGCGCTCTCTTCGCGCTCGGCGGGGGCCTCTTTGCCGCCTACCTCGTCGCGATGACGCTGTTCAACAACTCGAGCCCGCAGGGCTGGACATCCACCATGGTCGTCGTCCTCGTGAGCACCGGTGCCATCCTCTTCTCCCTCGGGGTCATCGCCGAGTACGTCGGCGTGGCCGTCAACATGGCCATGGGACGACCGCCCTACCTCATCGTCAGCGACCCGAAGGACGGCCCGCTGGGTCGCCGCCCCGGACCTCGATGACCGGCCCCGGGCCGCTCACGTGGGTCGTCGGCAGTGGCGGTCTCCTCGGCAAGCAGGTCGCCGCCGCTCTCGACGGCCGATGCCCGGTCCTCGTCGCACCGCCGGTCCCCTGGGGTGACCGCGCGTCGACCCAGGACGTCTTGCGCGCCACGGCCCGGCGTCTGGCCGCAGAGGCCGGAGACGGCGGGTGGCAGGTCCTCTGGTGCGCCGGGGCAGGGGTAACAGGTACGTCGCGCGACGTCCTCAGAGTCGAGCTCGAGGCCCTTGCGTCCCTTCTCGACGCTCTCCGCGGCGTTGGTTCCTCAGGCGGTTCCTTCTTCTTCTCCTCCTCGGTCGGAGGCGTGTATGCCGGTTCCCCCCGACCGCCCTATGACGAGCGCTCCCCAGTACGCCCGCTGTCCGACTACGGCCGTGCCAAGCTGCGCGGGGAGGAGCTGGTGGACTCGTGGGCGCGTCAAGGCGGCGGCCGCGCCCTCATCGGCCGCATCGCCAACCTCTACGGGCCCGGACAGAACCTCGACAAGCCACAGGGCCTTGTCTCCCAGATCTGCGCCGCGCACCTCCGCCGGTCACCGGTGTCCATCTGGGTATCCCTCGACACGTTGCGCGACTACATCTACGTTGCGGACGCGGCGCGGCTCATTCTCGACGGAATGGACCGGCTCCGGGCCGATGCCTCCGTCGGCTCCTCCAACGGGGCTGTCGTTAAGATCCTCGGGTCCTTGCGGCCGGTGACTGTCGGCGCCGTCCTCGGAGAGCTGCGGCGGGTCCTCAAGGCACGTCCGAACGTCACCCTCGCCGCCTCGCCGGTCAGCGCCGCCCAGGCGCGCGACCTCAGCACGCGCTCGGTGGTCTGGCCCGACCTCGACGCGCGGGCCATGACGCCCTTCCCGGCCGGCGTTCATGCGACGCTGTCCGACCTGCGCTCCCGCCAGGCTCGTGCGTCGACGGACCTGCACCGGCCCACGGCCGGGGGATCGGCCTCGTGAGCACGGAGGGCGCGGACTACGCGGAGCGCCTCCGGCGCCTCCAAGGGGTGTGGTGGAAGCGCATCCTGCCCGTCCAGGCGCCCTACCGGTGGAACATCCGCCGGCAGCGCCTCGGCCGGACCCTCGAGGTCGGCTGTGGGATCGGCCGGAACCTCGCCGCCCTCAACCCCGGGTCCATCGGCGTCGACCACAACGCCGACTCCATCGCCATGGCGCGGGCTCTTGGGCACGAGGCGATGACGACCGGGGAGTTCCGCCGCAGCGTCGTGTCGGCGCCGGGGGCGTTCGAGGGCTCCTCGTCGCTCATGTGCTCGAACACCTCGACCGGCCCGGGGCCGAACGCCTACTGGCGGACTACCTGCCGTCGGTGAGGCCTGGCGGGCGGGTGTTCCTCGTCTGCCCGCAGGAGCGGGGCTATGCCAGCGACCCCACGCATGTGCGCTTCACGACGGGCGACGACCTCGTCGACCTGGCACGCTCGTGCGGGCTCGTCCCCGAGACACCGTTCAGCTTCCCGTTCCCGCGCCGCGCCGGAACCCTCTTCGTCTACAACGAGTTCTGCCTTCTCGCCCACGTGCCCGGCTGAGGGCACGGCGACCTCGTCGGACGCCCCGGCCGGTCAGCCGAGGTCGACGGTGAAGGGGGCGCCGGTCGCCGCGCGGACCTCCTCCTCGCTGACGCCCGGAGCGAGCTCGCGCAGGACCAGGCCGCCCTCGGTGACGTCCATGACGCACAGGTCGGTGATGATCCGCTGGACGACCCGCTTGCCCGTCAGGGGAAGGTCGCACTCGCGGACGATCTTCGCGCTGCCGTCCCGCGCGACGTGCTCCATGAGGACGATGACGTGCTTGGCGCCGTGGACGAGGTCCATGGCCCCGCCCATGCCCTTGACCATCTTGCCGGGGATCATCCAGTTGGCGATGTCGCCCTTCTCGGAGACCTGCATCGCGCCGAGGATCGCCGCGTCGACCTTGCCACCCCGGATCATCCCGAAGCTCGTCGCCGAGTCGAAGAAGCTGGCCCCGCGGCGAAGCGTCACCGTCTCCTTGCCCGCGTTGATCAGGTCAGGGTCCTCCTCACCCTCGAAGGGGTAGGCGCCGACGCCGAGGATCCCGTTCTCCGACTGGAGGACGATCTCGACGTCGTCGGGGACGTAGTTGGGCACGAGCGTCGGCAGCCCGATGCCGAGGTTGACGTACGCGCCGTCGGTCAGCTCCTTCGCGGCCCGGGCGGCCATCTCTTCGCGGGTCAGGGCCATCGGTCAGCTCTCCTTCGGTCGGGTCGTGCGGCGCTCGATGCGCTTCTCGGCCGCCTGCTCCGGCGTCAGTGGTACGACGCGCTGGACATAGATGCCGGGGAGGTGGATCTCGTCGGGATCGAGCTCGCCCGGCTCGTAGAGCTCCTCGACCTCGGCGATGGTCACCTTGCCCGCCATCCCGCACAGGGGGTTGAAGTTGCGGGCGCTCTCGTGGAAGACGAGGTTGCCGTGCCGGTCCCCCTTCTTCGCGCGGACGAGAGCGTAGTCGGCGACGATGGCCTCCTCGAGGACGTACTCCTTGGGCCCGAAGCCCATGTCGAAGGTCCGGGTCTCCTTCGCCGGCGAGGACAAGATGACGGCCCCGTCGTGGTCGTACCTCCACGGGACGCCGCCCTCGGCGATCTGCGTCCCCCCGCCCGTCACCGTGAAGAACGCCGGTATGCCGGACCCACCCGCGCGGAGCCGTTCGGCGAGCGT
>JAJXUB010000138.1 GCA_021783215.1 Actinomycetes bacterium
TCCTCAACACCTACGGGCTGTGGCTCGCGGTCGTCGTCGTCTTCATCGAGTGCGGCCTCCTGTGGCCGATCCTTCCCGGCGACTCGCTCCTCTTCATGGTCGGTTTCTTCGCCGCTAGCGGCCTCCTGAAGGTCAACCTCATCGGCGCCGTCGTCATCCTCATCGTCGCCGCGTTCCTCGGGAACGTCTCCGGGTATTGGATCGGCCGGGGTCTCGGCGTGGCGATCTACGAGAGGGACTGGCGCTTCCTCAAACGGGAGTGGTTCGACAGGTCGCACGCGTTCTTCGAGAAGTACGGCAACAAGGCGCTCGTCATCGGTCGTTTCGTCCCCATCGTCCGGACGTTCATCACCCTTGTCGCCGGCGTCAGCAAGATGTCCACGCGACGCTTCTTCACGTGGTCGGCCGTCGGCGCGGTCATGTGGGTCATCCTCGTGACCTACGCCGGGTACTTCCTCGGCAACGTCTCCTTCGTCAAGAACAACCTCGAGGCGTCGATCCTCGTCCTCGTCATCATCTCGATGCTCCCGATGGCGTGGGAGTGGTGGCGGCACCGCAAGGGCCTCGGCACCGCCGTGGACGAGGTCGGCTAGGCGGTCGTCTCGTCCGGACGGTCCCCATCGGACGGGCCCGTGGCCGGGCCGCCGGGAGCGGTGGTCTGGGGACCGGCATACGAGCTCGGAGGCGGGATCGCTGCATCCCGCTGACCGAAGTCGACCCTCGCGGGCTCGCGGTCCTCACCCTCGGCCTCGAAGTACTCCTTCGCCGGGAAGCCGAACAGGGAGGCGATCGCGTTCGTCGGCGCCGTCTGGGTCCTCGTCGTGTACTCCTTGACGACGGCGTTGTAGTAGCGGCGGGCGGAGGCGACCCGGTCCTCGGTGGCCGTGAGCTCCTGCTGGAGGGCCAGGAAGCTCTGGCTGGCCTTCAGGTCGGGGTAGCTCTCGGCGACGGCGATGAGCCGGCCGAGCGCCTGGGTGAGGAGCCCCTCGTTCTGCGCCTGCTGCGCGGGCGTCTGGCCCCCGGCCATGGCCGCGAAGCGTGCCGTCATGACGTCCTCGAGGGTGCCGCGCTCGTGGGCGGCATAGCCCTTGACCGTCTCGACGAGGTTGCCGATGAGGTCGTGCCGGCGCTTGAGCTCGGTGTCGATCTGGGCCCAGGCCTCCTCGACCCTGTTCCGCATGCCGATGAGGCCGTTGTAGGCCGCCATGGCCCACGCGGCGACCACGATGAGAATGACGAGGACGACGAGGATGGCAAGGTTCACGGCGGGCTCCCTCCGAGGTTCCGCTAGGCCTCGAGCCTAGGCGAGACCGAGCTCGTGGATGTCGAAGACGAACCGGTATGCCAGTCCAGCCTGCGCGAACCGCTCCCCCGCGCCCGTCTCCCGGTCGGCAATGGTCGCCACCCCGACGACCTCCGCGCCCGCGTCGCGGCAGGCCGTCGCGGCCTCCAGGGGGGAGGCGCCCGTCGTCGACGTGTCCTCGACGACGAGGACCCGGCGCCCCGCGATCGACGGGCCCTCGATGCGCTGCTGAAGCCCATGGGCCTTGCCGGACTTCCGGACGACGAAGGCGTCGAGCCGCTCGCCGGCGGCGGCCGCGGCATGGAGCATAGACGTCGCCACGGGGTCGGCACCGAGTGTCAGGCCGCCCACGGCGTCGAAGCCGAGGTCCTTGACGAGGTCCCGCATGACCCGGCCGACGAGTGGCGCGGCCTCGCCGTCGAGGGTGACCCGCCGCAGGTCGACGTAGTAGTCGGCCTCGCGGCCGCTGCTCAACGTGACCCTGCCATGGACGATGGCCCTGGCCTTGACGATGTCGAGGAGGCGCGCCCGGTCGGCTGCGATGTCGGTCGTCACGTGCACACGGTATGCCGTCCCGCCCATGCATAGGGTGGGGTGATGCGGATCGCGACGTGGAACGTCAACTCCATCCGGTCCCGCGCGGAGCGGGTCGGCGCATGGCTTGAGCGCACGGGGGTCGACGTCCTCGCGATCCAGGAGACGAAGGCGCGGGACGACCAGTTCCCCCACCTGACCTTCGCCGCCCTCGGCTACGACGTGGCGCATGTCGGGTACAGCCAGTGGAACGGCGTTGCGATCCTCTCTCGGGTCGGGATCGACGACGTCGCAACGGGGTTCGACGGTATGCCGTCATGGGGTGACCCCCCGTCGGCCGAGGCGCGAGTCCTGTCGGCGACGTGCGCCGGCATACGAGTGCACTCCGTCTACGTCCCCAACGGTCGCGGCCTCGACGACCCGCACATGGCGTACAAGCTTCAGTGGCTCGCGCGGCTGCGGGATGCCGCGCAGGCGTGGTCCGCCGCGCCGTTGCCCCACGCGTTGATGGGCGACTGGAACATCGCGCCCGAGGACGAGGACGTGTGGTCGATGGAGTACTACATCGACAAGTCGCACGTGTCGCCGCCGGAGCGAGCGGCGTTCCGCGCGATCGTCGACGCCGGGTTCGTCGACGTCGTCAGGCCGCATGCGCCCGGACCGGGTGTCTACACGTACTGGGACTACACCCAGCTCCGCTTCCCCAAGAAGCAGGGCATGCGGATCGACTTCGTCCTCGGCAACCACGCGTTCGCCGAGCGGGTCGTCGGTGCGGCGATCGACCGGGAGGAGCGCAAGGGGAAGGGTGCGAGCGACCACGCCCCGATCGTCGTCGAGCTCGCGGACCCACTCGGTTCGAGGTCGTCACCGACCTGAGTCCGGCAGCGGGTCAGCTCGAACGGAGGGGCCAAGGGGCGGCTGCGCCAGGGTCTCCGCGACACGGGTCCACGGCACGACGGCGAGCAGCCCGATGACACCGGTGACGGCGAAGGCCGACCCGAACGACGCGTGGTCGACAAGCATCCCGCAGGCGACCGGACCGACGATCTGGCCGCCGTCACTCGCCATCTGGAACGCCGCGAGGGCGGGACCGCCGTTGCGGGTGTTGCCGACGACATCGGCCATCGCCGCCTGCTGGGCGGGGTTCAGCGTCCCGGCGCCGAGGCCGGCGACGACGGAGAAGGCCATGAGGAGCGGGAGGTTCGACGCGAGCCCCGTGAACAGCGTCGCGATGCCACTGATCCCGAGTCCGGCGACGATGAACGGGCGCCGCCCGTGCAGGTCCGTCAGGCGGCCGGCCACCGTGAGGCCGACGGCGTTGCCCCCCGCGAAGACGGCGAGCACCGTCCCGGACACCCATGGCTGCTTCCCGATGACGGCCGCGGCGAAGAGCGGGAGGATCGCGTTCCGAACACCGAAGTTGCCCCACCCGTTGGCGAACGAGCTGACCAGCCCCGCGCGGTAGGCCGGGCTCTCCAGCGCCTCACGGACGGTGAGCGTCGGGCGCACGGGAGCATCCGGTGCCGGCCGCAGCGAGGCGGCCGGCACGAGGGCCCAGACGATCGCCGCGGCGATGAGGAGGGCGACGGCATAGACGAGGAACGGCACGCGAAGGCCGAGCCCGCCGAGCGCCCCGCCGACGACGGGCCCCCCGATCCCCCCGAGGAGGAAGGCCGAGCCGTAGGCCGAGGACACCCGGCCCCGGATCGCCGGCGGCGCGAGGCGGACGATGAGCGCCACGGCGGACACGGTGAACATGACCGACCCGATCCCGCCGAGGCCACGGAAGAGGAGGAGCTGCCAGTACGACCCGGCGAAGGCCGTCGCACCGGTCGACGCGGCGACGATGACGAGTCCCAGGAGGTACACCGGGCGCTCACCGAGCCGGGCGATGAGACGCCCCCCGCCGGGCGCGAAGACGAGCCGGAAGAAGGCGAACGCCGAGACGACGACCGAGCTCGCCGTGGCGCCGACGCCGAAGGACTTCGCGAACGACGGCAGCACCGGCGAGATGAGCCCGAACCCGATGGCGATGACGAAGGCCGCAGCGATGAGAACCCAGATCTCGCGGGGGATCCGGGGACGGTCGGCGGCGGTCGAGGTCACAGCCCGAACGTATGCCGTGCCGCGCCGGACACCGGACGCCGCCTCCACCCGAGGCCCCCGGACAGCACCGCGCCGACGAGGGCGGCCGCCGCCGCGCCGTGGAAGACGGCGTGCACCTGGACGAGCGCCGCGCCGACGAGAGCCTGCGTGTCGGTCTGGTCATGGAGCCGCGCCACGGCGCCGAAGTACTCGTGGAGGCCGACCGCCGTCAAGAGGGCCAGCCCGACGACCATGCCGACCATGCGGGCGACGATGACGAGGGCGCTCGCCGTGCCGTGGGCGTCCTCCGGGGCCTCGGCCAGCGCCGTGTTGTTGACGGGCGCGAGGAGGAGCCCGAGACCGAGGCCGGCGACGACGAGGGCGGCCGTCGAGGTCCACGCGTGGAGCGAGGCCTCGCTCCACGACCCCATGACCACGAGGGCGGCGGTGGCGAGCGCGAACCCGGCGGAGGCGACGAGGCCGTCGCCGAGCCAGCGGAGCAGCCACCCCCCGGCCAGCGCCCCGACGGGCACGGCGACGAGGAACCGCACGAGGACGAGGGCCCCGACCGTCTCGTCCGGGCTGAGAACGAGCCGCGCGACAAGTGGGACGTCGACGATGACGGACACGAGCGCCACGCCGGCAAGGAGGCTGACGGCGAGGGCGACGAGCGAGCGCCCCCGGAC
>JAJXUB010000139.1 GCA_021783215.1 Actinomycetes bacterium
CGGCGGGGCCCAACGCGGGGGACGCCGCTCCAGGAACGAGCGCATCCCCTCGTGCGCCTCATCGCTGCCGAACAGGCGAGCCGACTGGTCGACGAGGCGCTCCCGGTCACGGGTGAGGGCCGCGACCAGCCAATGGTTGACGAGCAGCTTTGACTCTCGCAGGCCCTGCGGCGAACAGCCCGAGAGGTCGGCGAGCACGTCGGACACGGCCGCATCGACGTCGTCGGCCGCCCGGGTGACGAGGCCCGCGCGCTCGGCTTCGGCCGGTCCGATCGTGCGCCCGGTCAGGAAGAGGTCCGCCGCCGCCCGGCTCGTCAGCCGTGGCAGGACGGTCACGGAGATGACCGCAGCCGCCAGCCCCAGCCGGGACTCGGTGAGGGCGAAGCTCGACCTCGGCCCGGCGATGGCGATGTCGCACGCCGCCACCAGACCGATCCCACCCGCCCGCACGTGCCCGTCGATGCGCCCGATGACGGGCTTCTCCAGCGTGACCAGGACGCGCAGCAGGTCGATCAGCTGGTTCGCCCGCGCCGTGGCGGGATCACCGACGGGGCTCGTTGATGCCGCGCTGAGGTCCGCACCGGCGCAGAACGTCCCCCCGGTGTGCGTGAGGACGACCCCGCGCACGCCCGGGTCCGCCTCGGCGTCGGCGAACGCTCGGTGGAGCTCGCTGACAAGCCCGTCCGACAAGGCGTTCCGGTTGTGCGGTGAGTCCAGGGCGACGTGAGCGAACCCGTCCCGGCGCTTGACGGTGACGAGGCGTTCGGGCGTTGCTCCAGCGCGCGGGTCAGTCACGGGTCTCCTCCTCCTCGAGCAGCACTACCAGTACCGTTCCCTGCTCCACCTGTTGGCCGAGCAGGACCAGCAGCTCGGCGACGGTCCCGGCCGTCGGCGCCAGTACAGCGTGCTCCATCTTCATCGCCTCGAGCCAGAGCAGCGGCTGACCCGCCTCGACCCGGTCTCCCTGGTCGACGCCGATCCGGACAACCGAGCCGGGCATCGCCGCGACGAGGGCTCCGGCGGGGGTCTGGGCGGACGGGTCGACGAACCGCGCGACCGTATGCAACGTGCACGTGCCGGCCGGGCTCTCGACGATGCGCTCGTGGGCGCCGACCCGATGCACCGAGTAGGACCGTCGAACGCCGTCGGCCTGGAGGATGACCCGGCCCGGCTCTGCCGAAAGGAGCGAGAGCTCGCCGATGCCCTCCGGCGTGGTGGCCAGCTCCAGGACGCCGCGCCGAAGACGGTACCTGACGGGGAGCTCGTCGTCGGCCGCGGCATACGTGCGCTCTTGGAACACCGCGGGGACGTTGCGGAAGCCGGTGGCCACCGGGCCCAGGACCGTGGCTTTTGCTCGGTCGTCGGCCGCGTCGGCGAGCGCGGCCACGACCGCAGCCAGCCGCGGGTCGAGGCCGGCGCCGGCCACAAGCGTCGCCGGGTCGTGCCGGCCGTAGAAGCGGGTGTCCGCCGTGCCCGCCATGAAGTCGGGATGTAGGAGGCTGGCGACCAGCAGGTCGCGGTTCGTCGTCATGCCGTGCAGGCTGGCGTGACGGAGGGCCGCGGCCAGCTCGCGGGCCGCCTGCTCGCGGGTGGGAGCGCGCGAGATGACCTTGGCGAGCATCGGGTCGTAGCTGACGCCCACCTCGCTGCCGTCCTCGACGCCGGAGTCGAGCCGAATGCCGTGCATCGGTGGGACCGTGAACCGCGCGGTGACGCCGGGGATGTCGATCAGGTGCAGCGTCCCGCTCGTCGGGCGCCAGTCATGGGCCGGGTCCTCGGCGTAGAGCCGCGCCTCGATGGAGTGACCGCTCATCGTCGGTTCCGGCCCCTCCAGGGGAGCGCCGGAGGCGATGTCGAGCTGAAGCCCGACGAGGTCGAGGCCGGTGACGCACTCGGTGACCGGGTGCTCGACCTGGAGGCGGGTGTTCATCTCGAGGAAGAAGAACCCGCCGTCGTCGTCGGCGAGGAACTCGACCGTCCCGGCCCCCCGGTAGCTCACCGCGGCAGCGGCGTTGCGCGCGGCGCCCAGCAGGCGGCTGCGCAGGTCACCGCCGATCCGTTCGACGAGTGGTGACGGTGCCTCCTCGATGACCTTCTGGTGCCGGCGCTGCAGCGAGCACTCCCGCTCGCCGATGGCCCACACGGTGCCGTATGCGTCGGCCATCACCTGAACCTCGACGTGGTGACCGGACTCGAGGTAGCGCTCACAGAACACGGTGGGGTCGCCGAACGCACTAGCCGCTTCCCGCGACGCGGACTCGATGGCATCGGGCAGTGACGCGACCGTCCGCACGATGCGCATCCCGCGACCGCCGCCTCCGGCCGAGGCCTTGACGAGCACGGGGAGCTCCCTCTCGGTGACCGTGGCCGGGTCCAGCCGCTCGAGCACCGGGACACCAGCGTCCTTCATGAGCTGCTTGGACTCGACCTTCGAGCCCATTGCGGCGATGGCGGCTGGGTCCGGCCCGATCCAGGTCAGCCCGGCCGCCTGGACCTGCCGCGCGAAGTCGGCGTTCTCCGACAGGAACCCGTACCCGGGGTGGATAGCGTCGGCTCCCGCGCGCCGAGCGGCGTCGATGACGAGGTCGCCACGCAGGTACGTGTCGGCGGGGGAGAGCCCGGGCAGCCGGACCGCGCAGTCGGCCTCGGCGAAATGGGGGCTCGCGGCGTCGGCATCGGAGTAGACGGCCACCGTCCCGATGCCGCGCCGACGACACGTGGCGAACACCCGCCGGGCGATCTCACCCCGGTTGGCGACGAGGACGCTCGTGATGAAGAGACTTTCGGTCATGGGCGGGAGTCCCTCACATGCGGAAGACACCGAAGGACGACGTGCCCTCGACCGGTGCGGTATGGATGGCGGACAGGGCGATGCCGAGGACGTCGCGGGTGTCGCGGGGGTCGATGATGCCGTCGTCGTAGAGCAACCCGGACAGGACCATGGGCATGGCCTCCGCGCTGATCTGGGCCTGGATCGCGCGGCGAACGGCCTGCGCCGTGTCCTCGTCGAACGGCTTGCCCTGCGCCAACGCCGACGCCTTGGACACGGAGTACGTGACATCGGCAAGCTGCTGGGCGCCCATGACGGAGCTGCGGGCACTGGGCCAGCTGAAGAGGAAGCGCGGCTCGTATGCGCGACCGCACATCCCGTAGTGGCCGGCGCCGTAGGAGTTGCCGAGCAGCACCGAGATGTGCGGGACGGTCGAGTTCGACACGGCGTTGATCATCATCGAGCCGTGCTTGATGATGCCGCCCTGCTCGTACTCCTTGCCGACCATGTAGCCGGTCGTGTTGTGCAGGAAGATCAGCGCGGTGTTGCTCCGGTTGGCGAGCTGGATGAACTGGGCGGCCTTCTGGGACTCGGCGCTGAACAGGACGCCGCGCGCGTTGGCGAGGATGCCGACCGGGAAGCCGTGCAGCTGGGCCCAGCCGGTCACGAGCGAGCTGCCGTAGAGCGGCTTGAACTCGTCGAAGTCCGAGTCGTCGACGATCCGGGCGATGACCTCGCGGGGGTCGAAGGGGTTCTTCAGGTCGGCCGGGACGATGCCGAGCAGGTCCTCCGCCGCGAACCGCGGCGGTTTGGGGGCGTCCGTGACCGGGCCGCTCGCCTTGCGCCAGTTCAGCCGCGCGACGATCCGGCGTCCGATCCGGATCGCGTCCTGCTCGTCGAGGGCGTAGTAGTCGGCGAGTCCGGAGATCCGCGCGTGCATCGAGGCACCGCCCAGTGACTCGTCGTCGGACTCCTCACCCGTGGCCGCCTTGACCAGCGGGGGCCCGGCGAGGAAGACCTTGGACCGTTCCTCGATCATGACGACGTGGTCGCTCAGGCCGGGCAGGTACGCGCCGCCGGCCGTCGAGTTGCCGAACACCAGGGCGATGGTCGGGATGCCGGCCGCGGAGAGGCGGGTGAGGTTGCGGAAGGTCGCACCGCCGGGGATGAAGATGTCCTTCTGGCTCGGCAGGTCCGCGCCGCCGGACTCGACGAGGCTGATGAGGGGAAGCCGGTTCTGCAGCGCGATCTCGTGCATGCGCAAGGTCTTCTTGACGGTCGCGGGGTTGCTCGAACCGCCCCGGACCGTGGGGTCGTTGGCGACGAGCAGGCACTCGACGCCCTCGACGACGCCGACGCCCGCGACGACACTCCCGCCGACGGTGTAGGGGCTTCCGTAGCCCGCGAGGGAGGCAAGCTCGAGGAAGGGGGAGTCACGGTCGAGGAGGAGCTGGATCCGCTCACGGGCCGTCAGCTTGCCGCGTGCGTGATGGCGGTCGACGTACTGGGGGCCGCCGCCGGCGAGGGCGAGGGCCACCTGTTGGCCGATCTCCTCCAGCTGCTCGCACATCGCCTGGGCGTTGGCCCTCGCCTCGGCGCCGGAGGGGTCGAAGGTGCTGTGGAGCCTCGTCATGCCGTGTACCCGAGGCGCCGTGCGGCCAGCTGCGTGAGGATCTCGACGGTCCCGCCGCCGATGCCGAGGATCCGCATGTCCCGGTACTGCCGCTCGACCTCGGACTCGCTCATGTATCCCATCCCGCCGAAGAGCTGGACGGCCTCGTTGGCAACCCATTCGCCGGACTTGGTGGCCGTGTTCTTGGCGAAGCAGATC
>JAJXUB010000140.1 GCA_021783215.1 Actinomycetes bacterium
CCGGGCCGCCCTCGACGCCCTCTCGGACCTCGGTCGCCCGCGGGCAGTGCGCCTGGCCGTCCTCGTCGACCGGGGCCACCGCGACCTGCCGATCCGCGCGGACTACGTCGGGAAGAACCTGCCCACCGCGCACACCGAGAAGGTGCGCGTCCGCCTCGTCGGCCAAGACGGCATACCGGACATCGTGACGATCGACGGAGGCGAGGAGCAGTGAACCGGCACCTGCTGAGCTCGGCGGACCTGTCCCGCGACGAGATCGAGAGCATCCTCGAGACGGCCGAGCAGATGCACGACATCCAGCGCCGCGATGTCAAGAAGCTCCCGACCCTGCGGGGGCGGACGATCATCAACCTCTTCTTCGAGGACTCGACCCGGACCCGCAGCAGCTTCGAGATCGCCGGCAAGTGGATGAGCGCCGACACGATCAACGTCAGCGGCAAGGGTTCCTCGACGAGCAAGGGCGAGTCCCTCAGAGACACCGTCCGGACCCTCACGGCCATGGGCGTCGACTGCATCGTCATCCGCCACCAGGCGAGCGGGGCTGCGCACCAGGTCGCCGGCTGGGTCGACGCGTCCGTCATCAACGCGGGCGACGGCACCCACGAGCACCCGACGCAGGCGCTCCTGGACGCCTACACGATGCGTTCCCGGTTCGGCTCGCTCGAGGGCCGCCACGTCGTCATCGTCGGGGACGTCGCCCATTCCCGCGTGTTCCGGTCCAACCTCATCACCCTCCACCGCCTCGGCGCACGGGTCACCGTCGTGGCGCCTCCGACGCTCATGCCGGCTGGGGTCGGCGCGTGGTCCTCCGTCGACGGCTTCACGACCTCGTGGGACCTCGACGAGGTCCTGTATGCCGACGACCCGCCCGACGCGGTGATGATGCTCCGCGTGCAACGAGAGCGGATGAGCGGCGGCTTCTTCCCGACGGAGAGGGAGTACACGGTGGGGTACGGCATGACCCGCGAACGGTTCGAGCGGCTCCTCGGGCGGAACCCCGACTGCCTCATCCTTCATCCGGGGCCGATGAACCGGGGGCTGGAGATCTCGGCGGACGCCGCCGACGCGGTCGGGAGCTCCCTCGTCCTCGACCAGGTGTCCTCCGGCGTCGCCGTCCGGATGAGCGTCCTCTACCACCTGCTCGCCTTCGGGGACGAGGTGGCCTCATGAGCGACCTCGTCATCACCGGGGGTCGCCTCCTGGGCCGCGCCGCCGGCGACATCCGGGTCTCCCGCGGGCGGATCGAGGAGGTCGGCACGCGGGTCGAGCGGACGGCCGGAGCCGAGGTCGTCGACGCGGACGGCGCCGTCGTTCTCCCCGGTCTCGTCGACCTGCATACCCATCTGCGCCAGCCGGGCTTCGAGGACGCCGAGACGGTGGCGTCGGGTTCCGCCGCTGCCGCCGCCGGTGGGTTCACGGCCGTCCTCGCCATGGCTAACACCGACCCGGTGACGGACACGGCCGAGGCGGCCGAGCGCATCCTCGACCTGGGCCGGCGCGCCGGTCTCGTCGACGTCGTCCCGGTCGGGGCGGTGACGAAGGGCCTGCTCGGGGACGAGCTCGCCGAGCTTGCTCTCATGAACCGCTCGCGCGCCCGTGTCACGGTCTTCTCCGACGACGGCCGCTGCGTCCAGGACGCCCGGGTCATGCGGCGCGCCCTGGACTACATCCGCGCCTTCGACGGCGTCATCTCCCAGCACTCCCAGGACTCCTCGCTCGCCGGCCCGGCGGCGTGCTGTCATGAGGGGGAGCTCGCCGGGCGGCTCGGGCTGCCGGGCTGGCCAGCCCCGGCGGAGTCGGTCATCATCGCGCGCGACGCCGAGCTCGCGCGGCATACGGGCGCGCGGGTCCACGTGGCGCACGTCTCGACCGCGGAAGGCGTCGACGTCATCCGCTGGGCCAAGGCACGCGGCATACGCATGACCGCGGAGGTCACCCCGCATCACCTCGCCCTCGGCACCGAGCTGCTCACCGGTTACGACCCCGTGTTCAAGGTCAACCCGCCGCTGCGCCCGACCGAGGACCAGGAAGCGGTCCGGGCGGCGCTCGCCGACGGCACGATCGACGCCGTCGCAACGGACCACGCGCCGCATGCGCGCCACGACAAGGAGCACACGTTCGCCACGGCGGCCTCGGGCATGCTCGGCCTGGAGACCGCTCTCGGGGTCGTCGCCGAGGTCATGGTCGCCACCGGCCGCCTCGACTGGGCCGGCGTCGCGGAGCGCATGTCGCTGGCGCCGGCACGCATCGCCGGCCTCGCGAACCACGGACGGGCCATCGAGGCCGGTGAGCCGGCGAACCTCGTCGTCATCGACCCGGCCACCGCCTGGACCGTCGACAAGGAGCAGTCGGCGTCGTTGTCCCGCAACAACCCGTGGCACGGACGGACCCTCCCGGCGCGGGTCGTCGCCACCGTCTTCCAAGGGCAGGTGACGCATCGATGACGGGTGGCCTGCTCAGGCGGGAACCGGCCGTGCTCGTCCTCGAGGACGGCCGCTCCTTCATCGGGCGCTCCTTCGGCGCGGTCGGGTCGACCGTCGGCGAGGCCGTGTTCTCGACGGGGATGACCGGCTACCAGGAGACGCTGACGGACCCGTCCTACCGTCGCCAGGTCGTCGTCATGACGGCCCCCCACATCGGCAACACCGGATGGAACGACGAGGACGGCGAGTCGGCGCGGATCTGGGTCGCGGGCTTCGTCGTCCGGGACCCCGCGCTGCGGCCGTCGAGCTGGCGATCCCGCCGGTCCATGGAGTCCGAGCTGGAACGCCAGGACGTCATCGGGATCTGCGACCTCGACACCCGCGCCCTGACTCGCCACCTGCGTGAGCGGGGTGCCATGCGGGTGGGGATCTTCAGCGGTCCGGCCGCGCCGGCGCGTCCCGACGAGCTGATCTCGACGGTGACGGCGGCCCCGCTCATGGCCGGTGCCGACCTCGCCCGCGAGGTGACGACGACCGAGCCCTACGTCGTGCGCGCCCACGGGGCGCGGCGGTTCACCGTGGCTGCCCTCGACCTCGGCATCAAGGCCATGACGCCCGAGCTCATGGCACGACGGGGGATCGAGGTCCACGTCCTCCCGGCGACATCCTCCCTGGAGGACATCCGGTCGGTGCATCCGGACGGGGTGTTCTTCTCCAACGGCCCCGGGGATCCCGCGGCGGCGGACGAGCAGGTCGAGCTCCTGCGTCGGGTGCTCGACGCCGGTATGCCGTTCTTCGGCATCTGCTTCGGGAACCAGATCCTCGGCCGGGCGCTCGGGTTCGGCACGTACAAGCTGACGTACGGTCACCGGGGGATCAACCAGCCGGTCATGGACCGGGCAACGGGTCGGGTCGAGGTGACGGCGCACAACCACGGGTTCGCCGTGGACGCACCGCTCGACGACGTGGCCGAGACCGCGTACGGGCGTGTCCGCGTCTCCCACGTATGCCTCAACGACGACGTCGTCGAAGGGCTCGAATGCCTTGATGTGCCGGCGTTCTCGGTGCAGTACCACCCCGAGGCCGCGGCCGGTCCACACGACTCCGCCTACCTCTTCGACCGCTTCGTGGACCTCATGGGGCACGCGCAGGAGGGGGTGACGAACCATGCCTAAGCGGGACGACATCACCAGCGTCCTCGTCATCGGCTCCGGCCCGATCGTCATCGGGCAGGCCTGCGAGTTCGACTACTCGGGGACGCAGGCGTGCCGGGTCCTCATGGACGAAGGCGTGCGCGTCATCCTCGTCAACTCCAACCCCGCGACGATCATGACCGATCCGGAGTTCGCCGACGCGACGTACATCGAGCCGATCACCCCCGAGGTCGTCGCCGCCATCATCGCCAAGGAACGGCCGGACGCCGTCCTCGCGACGCTCGGCGGCCAGACGGCCCTCAACTGCGCGATGGCCCTGCACGAGAACGGGATCCTGGAGAAGTACAACTGCCCGCTCATCGGCGCGAACGTCGAGGCCATCCAGCTGGGGGAGGACCGTCAGCGGTTCAAGGGCGTCGTCGAGCGGTGCGGCGCCGAGTCGGCCCGAAGCCTCATCTGCCACACGATGGACGAGTGCCTCGCCGCAGCGGACGAGCTGGGCTACCCCGTCGTCGTCCGACCGTCGTTCACGATGGGTGGCCTCGGATCGGGGTTCGCCCATGACGCCGACGAGCTGCGGCGCATCGCCGGCGCCGGGCTCCAGTACTCGCCGGTCACCGAGGTCCTCCTCGAGGAGTCCATCCTCGGGTGGAAGGAGTTCGAGCTCGAGGTCATGCGCGACCACGCCGACAACGTCGTCGTCGTGTGCTCCATCGAGAACCTCGACCCCATGGGCGTCCACACGGGCGACTCGATCACCGTCGCCCCGGCGCTGACCCTGACCGACCGCGAGTACCAGCGCCTCCGCGACATCGGCATCGCCATCATCCGGGAGGTCGGCGTCGACACCGGTGGCTGCAACATCCAGTTCGCCGTGAACCCCGTCGACGGACGCATCATCGTCATCGAGATGAACCCGCGGGTGTCCCGCTCCAGCGCACTCGCCAGCAAGGCGACCGGCTTCCCCATCGCGAAGATCGCCGCGAAGATGGCGATCGGC
>JAJXUB010000002.1 GCA_021783215.1 Actinomycetes bacterium
ATCTCCGTGTCACCAACCTCCATGAGCAGTACAGCTAGCCAGCGCCGGGCCCGGCCCGCAGGCGTGCCCGTATGCCGTCCGTCACGCGGCGACCGGCGCGTCCTCCCCGAGGCTGCGCCGGTCGATGTCACCGATGACGCCGGCGGCGTGCGCCCACCGGCCGAGGGTGAACACGTACGTGAGGAACGCGCCCTCGGCGAGACAGCCGATGAGGATCCGCGCCGCCGTCGGCAGGTCGCTCGGGGTGACGAAGCCCTCGATGACGCCGCTGACGAGGAGCACCCCGACCAGTCCGAGGGCGACCGCCATGGCCTGGCGGCCCGCGACGCCGAGGGCGCGCAGACGCGGCAGCGGACCCGGGTCGACCCACGTCCAGAACAGGTGCAGGCCGGTGGCTGCGGCGACGAAGACCGCCGTCAGCTCGAGCATCCCGTGCGGGAGGATGAGTCCCCAGAAGAGCCCCGCGCGGCCGTGGCTGGCCATGAGGGCCCCCTGGACGGAGACGTTGACGAGGTTGCTCCACAACAAGGCGATGACGGGTAGCCCGAGCACGCCGAGCGCGATGCACCGGGCGGCGACCCACGCGTTGTTCACCCAGACCTGCGTCGCGAGCTCGTGGTGGGCATACGCGCTGTAGTAGCCCTGGAAGTCGGTGCCGACAAGGCGGTCGACCTCCGCCGGCGTGAGGACCTTCCCGTAGAGCTCGGGGTGGCGCATCGTCCAGGCGGCGAGGGCGAAGCCGACGACGACGTTGACGACGAGCGTGGCGACCCACCAGCGGCGCAGGTCGTACAGCGCCGCCGGGAACGTCCGCGTGACGAAGGTCCCCAGCGCGGCGACGGACGTCGTCCGGCGGCTGGTCGACAGGACGCGGGCGCGGGTGAGCAGCGCCGACAGGTAGCGCGTGACGCTCGGGTCGGGGTTGGCCGACTGGACGACGGACAGGTGCGTCGACACACGCTGGTAGAGGTCGAGGAGCTCGTCGGCCTCCGCCGCCGTGGGCCGGCGCCGCCGGAGGAGCTCCTCCAGGCGGCGCCACTGCGGCTGGTGCTGGCCGACAAAGGCGTCGAGGTCCACGACGGCCAGCGTAGGCGCGAGGCGGCCTACGCTGTCGACGTGTCGTACCTGCGGGAGGAGCTCGTCACCGGCGAGGGCGTCGCCGTCGAGCTGCCCGTCGCGACCCTCGTCCAGCGCGGGGTCTCCCGGCTCATCGACCTCGCGGCGACGGTCGTCGCCGGCGGCCTCATCGGGCTCGTCGTGCTCCTCCTCGTCCCCGCCGAGCCGTCCGAGGCCGTCGTGTCGAGCCTCGTCATCGTCGTCACCGTCGTCACGCTCGTCGCCGTGCCGGCGGCCTTCGAGACGCTGACGCGCGGCAAGTCGCCGGGCCGCTACGCCATGGGGCTTCGGGTCGTCCGCGACGACGGCGGTCCGGTCACGGCCCGGCAGGCGACCCTTCGGGCGCTCG
This sequence comes from Actinomycetes bacterium, assembly GCA_021783215.1. GTDB lineage: Bacteria > Actinomycetota > Actinomycetes > Actinomycetales > Dermatophilaceae > JAJXUB01. The sequence goes on from JAJXUB010000002.1 coordinate 1,466, forward strand.
TCGCCGTCGTGGAGATCTGGACGACGGGCGGCGGCCCTGCGTTCGTCAGCGGCCTGGTCACCGTGCGGACGAAGCGGGTCGGTGACGTCGTCGCCGGGACCTACGCCATCAGCGAACGGCATGCCATCACCCTCGGCGAGCCGTCACGGTGTCCGCCGGGGTTGGAGGGATGGGTGCGCTCGGCCGACCTCGCGCCCATCCCGGTCGGGCTCGGGCTCGCGATCCGCCAGTTCCTGGCCCGGTCCGAGCGGTTCGACCCGGCGGCCCGGGAGCGGACCGGGCGCGAGCTCCTCGCCGCCGCGCTGCCCTACGTCGCCCCCGCCCCGCCGCCGGGGTGGCACCCGGAGTACGTCCTGGCGGCCATCCTCGCCGACCGGCGCCGGCGCGACGCGGACCGCATGGTCCGCGAGGCGGCGTTCCGCGCCAGGGTCGTCGGTGACGCCGACGTGCCCGAGTGACCCGGGCGCGTCGCCTCACAGGCCGAGGACGGCATACCCGGGCTTGACGACACCCTCGATGAGGGCGAGGCGCTCGTCGAACGGGATGAACGCGGACTTCATCCCGTTGACCGTCACCCAGCGCAGGTCCTCGAGGTCCCAGCCGGCCTCGTCGACGAGCAGGGCCATCTCCTTGCTCACGGACGTGTCGCTCATGAGCCGGTTGTCCGTGTTCAGGGTGACGCGGAAGCGGAGCTTCTTCAGGAGCGAGATCGGATGTGACGCGATGGAGCCGGCCGCGCCGGTCTGGACGTTCGAGCTCGGGCACATCTCGAGGGCGATCCGCTCGTCCCGGACGTAGGCCGCGAGCCGGCCGAGCCGCAGCTCGTGGGGGTCCGCGTCGAGCGCCTCCTCCAGGTGCTCCAGGACGGGGTCGCCGCGGAAGCTGATGTCGTCGATGATCCGCACGCCGTGCCCGAGCCGGTCGGTGCCGCACTCCTGGATGGCCTCCCAGATGCTCGGCAGGCCGAAGCCCTCTCCGGCGTGGATCGTGAAGTGGGCGTTCTCCCGGCGGAGGTAGCGGAACGCGCCCAGGTGGTGGCTCGGCGGGTTCCCCGCCTCGGCGCCGGCGATGTCGAACCCGACGACGCCGTCGTCCCGGTAGCGGACGGCGAGCTCGGCGATCTCCCGCGACTTCGCGACGTGGCGCATCGAGGTGAGCAGCGACGCGACGCGGATGCGGTGTCCGGCGGCGGCCGACTGCGCCTGCCCCTCGCGGAACCCGGCGCCGACGGCCTCGACGACCTGCTCGAGCCGCAGGCCGCGCTCGAGGTGGAGCTCGGGCGCGAACCGGACCTCGGCGTAGACGACGCCGTCGTCGGCGAGGTCGACGACGCACTCGCGGGCGACCCGGCGCAGCCCGTCCTCGGTCTGCATGACGGCGACGGTGTGGGTGAACGTCTCGAGGTAGCGCTCGAGCGAGCCGGAGGCGGCGCTGTCGCGGAACCAGCGGGCCAGTGCGGCCGCGTCGTGGGCGGGCAGGCCGGTGTGGCCGATCTCGTCGGCGATCTCGAGCACCGTCCCGGGGCGCAGGCCCCCGTCGAGGTGGTCGTGCAGGAGCACCTTCGGCGCGCGGCGGATGACGTCGCCGGTCGGATGCGTCATGCCGGCGGCTCCTCCTCCCGGTGGGCGAGGTCCGGGGCGAACGCCGGCAGGCACACCGCGACGTACTCGGCGCCGGCGTCACCGGTCGAGAAGCGGATGCGCTCGCCGGCACGGGTGACGACGGCCTCGCCGGCCGTGACGACGAGACGACCGCCATCGTGCTCGACGACGACGGACCCGGCCAGGACGACGGTGTACTCGTCGAACTGTGGCGTCTGCGGCGGTTCGCCCCACCCCGGTGGTGCCGTCATGTGGGCGATGGAGACGGCGGTCTCGCCGGTGTTGACCCGCCCGACGTACTCGGCGATGACCTTGCCGCCGGGGACGGGGATGCTGCTCGGGCTCGTGATGATCTCGGGCATGTCAGTCGTGCACCTCGCAGACGGCCGGAGGGGAGACGCGGTCGGTCCTGGCCGCGGAGACCGGCGGAGCCGGAGTTTGCCGCCACGACGGCCGGCCGCAGGACGGCCCGTTCGGCGGGGGTCGCCGGCCGGACCGGACCGCGGACGCCGCCGTGACGCGAGCGAGCGCTCCGACGCCCATCACGCGACCCGGCCCAGGACGAGGGGCGGGACGTCGACGTCGGTGCCGGGAGGCGCGATGGACCACGCGCCGTCGAGGGCGCCGACGGCGCGGTCGAACCGGTCGGGGGTGTCCGTGTGCAGCGTGAGGAGCGGCGCTCCCGCCGTCACGGCCTCTCCCGGCTTCGCGTGCAGCTCGACGCCGGCCCCGGCCTGGACGGCGTCCTCCTTGCGGGCGCGGCCCGCGCCGAGGCGCCACGCGGCGACGCCGACGGCATACGCGTCGAGCCGTTCCAGGACCCCCGACTCGGGCGCGGTGACGACGTGCGACTCGCGGGCGACGGGCAGCGGGGCGTCCGGGTCGCCCCCCTGGGCGGCGACCATCCGCCGCCACACGTCCATGGCCCGGCCGTCGGCGAGGGCCGCCTCGACGTCCGCCCCCGGGCGCCCGGCGGCGGCGAGCATCTCCTCGGCGAGCGCGATCGTCAGGTCGACGACGTCCCGGGGGCCGCCGCCGGCGAGAACCTCGACGGCCTCGCGGACCTCGAGCGCGTTGCCGGCGGTGAGCCCGAGGGGGGTGTCCATCGCCGTGAGGAGCGCGACGGTGCGCACGCCGGCGTCCTTGCCGAGGTCGACCATCGTCCGGGCGAGCTCGGCGGCGTCGGCGCGCCGCTTCATGAACGCGCCGGAGCCGACCTTGACGTCGAGGACGAGGGCTCCGGTGCCCTCGGCGATCTTCTTGCTCATGATCGAGCTCGCGATGAGCGGGATCGCCTCGACGGTGCCGGTGACGTCGCGGAGGGCGTAGAGCTTCCGGTCGGCCGGCGCGAGAGCGGACCCGGCCGCGCAGATGACGGCGCCGACGTCCCGCAGCTGGTGGCGCATCTCGTCGTTGGTGAGGTCGGCGCGCCATCCCCTGATCGACTCCAGCTTGTCGAGGGTGCCGCCCGTATGCCCGAGACCGCGCCCGGACAGCTGCGGGACGGCGACGCCGAAGACGGCGACGACCGGCGCGAGGGGGAGGGTGATCTTGTCCCCGACGCCGCCCGTCGAGTGCTTGTCCGCCGTGGGCCGCCCGAGGGCCGCGAAGCTCATCCGGTCGCCGCTGGCGATCATCGCCGCCGTCCACCGGGAGATCTCGCGCCGGGTCATCCCCTTCAGGAGGATGGCCATCGCGAGGGCGGACATCTGCTCGTCGGCGACGACGCCCCGGGTGTAGGCGTCGACGACCCAGTCGACCTCGCCGTCGGTGAGCTCGCCGCCGTCGCGCTTGTGGCAGATGATCTCGACGGCGTCGAAGGGTGCGGTCACGCGCCGATCATCCCACCGGCGTCGGCGCCGTCTCCGCCCGTCAGCCCCAGTAGCTCGCGGCCCACGTGACGGCGGCGAGCCTGTTCTGGCCCTGGATCGACGGGTGGAAGTAGTCGACCGTGGAGATGTCGGACGCCGAGAACTGCGTGTCGTACGTCGCGTAGCCGTCCCAGCGGCACTGGACGTACTGGGCGCAGACCGTGGCGAGGGCGCCGTTGAGCTCACTCTCGCGGGCGACGACGAGCTGGCGCTGCGACTCGGTGTTCGTCGCGGCAAGCATCGACGGGCAGATCCCGAAGGTGTTCCACGTCAGCTGCGCGGTGACGTCCGTGTGGAGGACGCTCCACAGCTGGTAGATGTTCGGGATCGAGGAGACGAAGACCTTGGCCTTCGGGCGGGCGGCGACGAACTGGCCGAGGGCGCTCTTGAGCTCGCGCGTGAACGTCGCCGTCGGCGTCATCGTCGACGCGCTGCTCGTGCAGAGGTCGTTGGCTCCCATGAGGACGGTGACGTAGTCGGCGCCCTGGGACGCGGCGCTGGACAGCTGGCGACCGAGGGCCTTCATCGTGGCGCCCGTCTTGGCGTCGTTGTAGCCGTGGCCCGAGATGGCCGGATTGAGGGCCACGAGCCGGGCGTAGTGGCTGGAGACCGAGACGCCGGTCGACCACGAGTACTTCGGGCAGTCGGTGAGGAAGCAGCCCCCCCACGTCGCGTCGAAGCCCCGGGTGATCGAGTCGCCGGTCGATGCCATCGACCTCGGGTAGGTCGTCGCGGCGCCGGCGCTCGGGGCGACGAGGCCGACGACGAGGCCGAGGACGACGAGCAGGATCGCGGACAGACGACGCATACGAACCGCCTTGTGGGTTCGGGGCCCTGGTAAGGGCCCGGGCACCGTCGATCCAAGCACGCTGTGAGCCTCGTCACAATACGTGCGGCTCACCGGTCAGGCCCGGAGGTTCTCCGCGCCGAACGCCTGGGGCAGCACCTCGGCCATGGGCAGGACCCCGGTCGGGGTCATGAGGAGGCAGTCGGCGCCGCCGTGCTCCCAGAGGAGCTGGCGGCAGCGGCCGCACGGCATGAGGGCCTGCCCGTCCCCTCCGACGCAGAGGACGGCGACGAGCCGCCCGCCGCCGGTGTTGTGCAGGTCGCAGACGAGGCCGCACTCGGCGCACAGGCCTACGCCGTAGGCGGCGTTCTCGACGTTGCACCCGGTCAGGACGCGGCCGTCGTCGGCGAGGCCGGCGACGCCGACCGGGAAGTGGGAGTAGGGGGCGTACGCGCGGGTGCACGCGTCGACCGCGGCGCGGCGCAGGTCCTCCCAGTCGACGGTCGGGATCTCGGCCATCACTCCCCCTTGGCGCTAAGGACGGCCGCCGCGGCGAGGAACCGGGCGGCGTGGCCGACGGCGGCCTCGTCGACGACGAGGTCGCCCTGGTGCAGGTCGTGCGTATGCCCGCCGTGCGTCCTCGTCCCGAGGCGGGCCATCGCGCCGGGCACCTCGTGGAGGTACCACGCGAAGTCCTCGCCGCCGAGCGACTGGGCCGTCGGGACCGGCAGCAGACCGACCCCCTCGGCCGCCGCGCGGAGGGCCTCGACGGCGGCCACCGTGTTGACGACCGGGGGCACACCCTTGGTGACGAGGACCTCGGCCGTCACGGCATACGGGGCAACGACCGCGGCGACGATGTCCTCGACGAGCGGACCGACCGCCGGCCACGCCGACGCGTCGAGGAGGCGCAGGGTGCCACCGCACTCGCCGGTGGAGGGGATGACGTTGGACGCGCGGCCGGCCCGGACCTGACCCCAGACGAGGGCCGCGCCGACCCGCGGGTCGAGCCGGCGGGAGAGCGCGGCCGGGACCTCGGTGACGACCTTCGCAAGCGCGAAGGTCAGGTCCTCCGTCAGATGCGGACGGCTCGTATGCCCGCCGTGTCCGGTCAGCCGGACGGTCACCATGTCGCACGCGGCGGTGATGGCCCCCGGCCTCAGGCCGACGCGGCCGACGTCGATGCTGGGGTCGGCGTGGACGGCGTAGGCGACGTCGACGCCGTCGGTGACCCCGTGGCCGATGACCCGCTGGGCGCCGCCCGGGATGACCTCCTCCGCCGGCTGGAAGACGAGCCGCACGGCGACGCCGAGCTGGCGGAGGGCGTCCTCGTGGGCGTGGAGCGCGAGGCCGGCGCCGAGGACCCCCGTCGTGTGGACGTCGTGTCCGCACGCGTGGCATACGCCGTCCGTCGTCGAGGCGAAGTCGAGGCCGGTGCGTTCGTGGACGGGGAGGGCGTCGAGGTCGGCGCGCAGGAGGACACGGAAGGTGGCCTGGTCCGGGCCGACGTCGGCGACGAGCCCCGTGCCGGGGAATGGCCTGGTCCGGATCCCCGCCGAGGAGAGCAGGTCCTGCACGATGCCCGTCGTCCGGGTCTCCTCGTGGGAGAGCTCCGGGTGGGCGTGGAGGTCGCGCCGGACCTCGGCGAGCTCGGTCTCGAGCGCGTCGACGTGCGCGGCGAGCGCGGCGACGAGCTCGGCGAGCTCGGCGGTGGGGTGGGGTCGGTCCTCGGACATGGCGCGACCGAGCCTATCCGCGGCGCCTGGGATGCCGACATGCGTCGAGGAGTCTCCAGGTACCGGTTCCTGCCTCGGATGCCAGCGCCAGGCGACCCCTCGACGTCACGGCCCGTCGGCGACGGCGCGCAGGAGGCGCCCGATGCACGTATGCCGGCGCCCTGGATGGAAGACGTCCTCCTTGAAGACCTCGATGACCCGCCATCCCTCGTCGGCGGCGAGCTCACGGCGCTGGGCGTCCCGGGAGCGGTGCTCGATCGGCGCGTGGACGGCTCCTTGGTACTCGACGATGACGCGCTGACGCCGCCAGACGAGGTCCCCCTCGAGGAGCCAGCCGCCATGGCGGTCGGTGACGGCCGCGTTGACCTCCGGCGCCGGCGCACCGGCCCGCGTGAACATCAGGCGAGCCCGGGTCTCCATCGGCGACCGGGCGCCCGGTCGGACCTCCAGCAGGGATGCGGCGAGGGCTCGCCCACCCCGCGGCCGGACCCGGCGGGCCAGCGCCGCGCGGAGCGGCTCGAGCGCCCCCAGCGTCGTCGCGACGAAGTCTCCGGCGACGACGAGGTCGTCGAGGCCGATGCCCCGGTCCAGCACCTCCCCGAGGTCGACCCACGTGTCCGCGGACGAGGTGACGCGCAGACCGTGCACGAGCTGCACCTCCCGAGCCTCGAGCCCGCGATGACCGACGCAGCCGCGTCGGCGGACTCGGGTGCGAGCCGACGCGCGGATGACGTCCAGTGGGGCGCCCGGGTCCTCGACCCGCGCAGGCAGAGGAACGCCGATCAGCATGGCGGCAGTGACGTGCGAGAGCGCCGCGTCGGCAGGCATCCCGACGGCCATGGCGCGGGCCCGCTCGACGAGGGACGCCGGCGCGTCCTTCGCGCGAACGCCGCGGGTCGGCGCCACGAGGTCGACCCGACGGAGCCGGCTCGGCGGCACGCCGAGCCGGAGAGCGTCGGCGACGCTGAACGGACCCCGAGTGAGGGCCGCCGGGAGCGCGGCGGATGGCATACGGCCAACCCTGTCCGGGAGGCGGAGGGCCCGCCGGCGTCATCCACATGTGCCGTCGAGGGGTCGCCAACTGCCGGGTTCCCGCCCGTATGCCCGTCACACGCGACCCCTCGAGTCGGGGCCTGGCGTCAGAAGGCGTCCCGCGGGACGTAGAGGCCCCACACGTCACGCAGCGCGTGGGCGACCTCGCCGCCGGTGGCCCGAAGCTTCAGGGCCTCCTTCATCGGGTAGAGGACGTTGTCGCGGCCCCGCGCCGCGACCCGCACCCGCTCGAGCGCCGCCTGCACGGCCGCCTCGTCGCGGGTCGCGCGGAGCCGCGTGAGGCGGGCGCACTGGTCGGCCTCAATCTGCGGGTCGACGCGCAGCGGCTCGTAGTGCTCCTCCTCGTCGAGGGTGTAGCGGTTGAGGCCGACGACGGTCCGCTCGCCGCCGTCGATCTCGAGCTGGGTGGCGTAGGCCGACCGCTCGATCTCCGACTTCTGGAACCCCTGCTCGATGGCCGCGACCGCGCCGCCGCGGTCGTCGACGGCCTGGATAAGCGCCAACGCCGCGGCCTCGAGGTCGTCGGTCATCGACTCGACGACGTAGGACCCGGCGAACGGGTCGACCGTCTTGCAGACGTCCGTCTCGTAGGCGATGACCTGCTGGGTCCGCAGGGCGAGCCGGGCGGCCTTCGCCGTCGGCAGGGCGATGGCCTCGTCGAAGGAGTTCGTGTGCAGGCTCTGGGTCCCGCCGAGGACCGCGCCGAGCCCCTGCAGGGCGACGCGGACGAGGTTGACCTCGGGCTGCTGGGCGGTGAGCTGGACGCCCGCGGTCTGGGTGTGGAAGCGCAGCATCATGGACTTCGGGTTCTTCGCCCCGAACTCCTCCTTCATGATGCGCGCCCAGATCCGGCGGGCGGCCCGGAACTTGGCGATCTCCTCCAGCAGCGTCGTCCGCGCGACGAAGAAGAACGACAGCCGCGGCGCGAAGTCGTCGACCTCGAGGCCGGCGTCGATGGCCGCCTGGACGTAGGCCTTGCCGTCCGCGAGGGTGAAGGCGACCTCCTGCGCCGGCGTGGCCCCGGCCTCGGCCATGTGGTAGCCGCTGATGGAGATCGTGTTCCAGCGCGGAATCTCCTTGTTGCAGTAGGCGAAGATGTCGGAGGTGAGCCGCAGGGAGGCCTTCGGCGGGAAGATGTAGGTCCCGCGGGCGATGTACTCCTTGAGGACGTCGTTCTGGATCGTCCCCGTGAGCTTGGCGGCCGGGACGCCCTGCTCCTCGGCGACGAGCTGGTACATGAGCAGGAGCATCGCCGCGGGCGCGTTGATCGTCATCGACGTGGAGATCCTGTCCAGCGGCAGGTCCTTGAAGAGGACCTCCATGTCGTCGATCGAGTCGATGGCGACGCCGACCTTGCCGACCTCGCCGCTGGCGATGGGCTCGTCGGAGTCGTAGCCCATCTGCGTCGGCAGGTCGAAGGCGACGGACAGGCCGCCGGTGCCGTTGCGGACGAGCTCGAGGTAGCGCTCGTTGGACTCCTTCGCCGTGCCGAACCCGGCATACTGCCGCATCGTCCACGGACGGCCGGTGTACATCGTCGGGTAGACCCCGCGGGTGAAGGGGTAGGCCCCGGGCTCCCCGAGCTTCTCGGCAGGGTCGAAGCCGTCGAGCGACGCCGCGTCGTAGACGGGCTGGATGGGCAGGTCTGACTCGGAGCGCGCGACATCGGGCATGGTCGAAGGCTAGTCGCGTATGCCGTCCCTCCGCCGCGCCGTCGCTGGTTGCCTCCATCACCGCCCACGGCTGGTCCGGCATCGGCGCCGACGTCACCGCACACGCCTCGTCGTCGGGTACCGTGCCTGAGATCTTGTCCTCGCCCAGGAGCCTCCGACCGATGACCCGACCGGTCCACCTGCGTGCCGTCCTGCGCACGTCCGTCTGCGTGGCCGTGGCGGCCGGTGCTGTCGCGCTGGCGTCTCCGACCGTGGCGTCGCCGACGACAGGCACGTCGAGCCCTCCCCCGACCCCGACGCTGCCCGTTCCCTCGCCCACCGTCGAGGCCACGCTGTCCGTCGGGGGCCCGCTCCTCGCCCGCATGGGCGTCGTCACCGACCTGCCGCCCGGCGTGCCCGCCCCTCCGACGATGGACGACGTCGCCTGGCTCGTCGCCGACATGGGCACGGGGAACGTCATCGCCGCCAAGGCCCCGCACGCCCGGCTCCTGCCCGCGAGCACCCTCAAGACGCTGACCGCCGCCCTGCTCCTGCCGAGGGTCAGCCTGTCCAGCTCCTTCACGGCCACCGCGGCCGACGTCGCCGCGGACGGCACCCGGATCGGCCTCGTCCCGGGCCTGGCCTACACCGGCGAGCAGCTCTTCGACGCGCTGCTGCTCGGGTCGGCAAACGACGCCGCCTACATGCTCGCCCGGATCAACGGCGGGATCCCTGTGACCCTGGCCGAGGAGAACGACCTCGCCCGTCGGCTCGGGGCGCGCGACACCGTCGCCGGAGACCCCTCGGGGCTCGACGCCCGGGGCGAGACGAGCAGCGCCTACGACCTCGCGCTCATCGCCCGCTATGCCATGGAGAACGCGACGTTCCGGCGCATCGTGCGGACCAAGAGCGTCTGGTTCCCCGGGAACCTCGTCCACCCGACCTCGGCACCGGCCTCCGGAGCGGCGCACCCCGCTGACCCGGCGGGGCCTGCCCAGCCGGGCTCTGCCAACCCGACGATCACGTCAGCATCCGGTCTGCGGGCGACGTACTGGCTCGGCAACCACAACAGCCTCCTCTACAACTACCCAGGGACCGTCGGCATCAAGAACGGCTACACCGAGCACGCGCATCGGACGTTCATCTCTGCCGTCACGCGGGGCGGCCACACCTACATCGTCACCGAGATGTACGGCCTCGATGCCAGCCGGTGGCGCCCGACGGCGACGCTGTTCGACTGGGCGTTCGCCTACGGCACCAGGGCGCGGCCCATCGGGCATCTCGTCGTGCCCGGGGAGGCGCTGCCCACCCGGACAGCACCGGTGCCGACGCCTGGGACCCTCGCCCCGGTGGCGTCACCGTCAGCCACGCCACCGGCCGCCACGGTCCCGGCGGAGAACGTCGTCGCCGGGCCGCTCAACGGCGCCGCGGCCCGGTCTCTGGCCTCCGGCGCGGGCCTGGCCGCGGTGCTCCTCGGCGCCCTCGCCCTGGCCGCGGGACGGCGCCGACGGGCGCGCCCGCGCCGCCACTGACGAGCTGCCGGCCATGACCGACGACGCGACGGCGGCGACCCTCGCCGGACGTTTCGAGGACCTCTTCGGGATGCACCCCGACGGGGTCTGGTCGGCACCCGGTCGGGTCAACGTCATCGGCGAGCACACCGACTACAACGCCGGGCTGTCTCTGCCGATGGCGATCGGCCGGCGCTGCCATGTCGCCGCCCGCGGACGGGCCGACGGCACGATCCGAGTCCGCAGCGCCCAGTCGGATGTCGGCTGGGCGGGCACGCTCGACGACGTCGGGCCCGGCCGTCCGGCCGGTTGGGTCGCCTACCCGCTCGGGGTGCTCTGGGCCCTCCGCGAACGGGGCGTGACCGTCCCCGGCGTCGACCTCCTCGTCGACAGCCAGGTCCCCGCCGGCGCCGGCCTGTCCTCGTCGGCGGCCCTGACCTGCTCGGTGGCCCGGGCCGTGGCCGACCTCACCACGGAACCCCTGAGCACGTCGGACCTGCTCCGGGCGACGATGACGGCGGAGAACGTCGTCGCCGGCACGCCGACCGGCGGCCTCGACCAGACGGCGGCCCTGCGCGCCCGCGTGGGGCACGTGCTCCTCATCGACTTCCGCGACGGGTCCACCGAACCGATCCCCTGGCATCTCCCGGCGCTCGGCTGGACCCTCCTCGTCACGGACACCCGGACCCGGCATGCCCTGACGGACGGGGCGTATGCCGAGCGCCGGGCCCAGTGCGACGCGGCGGCCCGCACCCTCGGGCTGTCCTCGCTCCGCGACGTCGACCCGGACCGTCTCGACGAGGCCCTGGCCCGGCTCACCGACCCCGTGCTGCGCCGGCGCGTGCGCCACGTCGTGACGGAGACGCAGCGGGTCCGCACGGCGTCCGCCGCGCTCCGCGCCGACGACGTCGCCGGGCTCGGTGCCGCGATGTCCGCCTCGCACCGCTCCCTCCGCGACGACTTCGAGGTCAGCTGCCCGGAGCTCGACGTCGCCGTCGTGGCGGCCGGCGAGGCGGGCGCGGTCGGTGCCCGGATGACCGGCGGCGGGTTCGGTGGGTCGGCGGTGGCCCTCGTCCGTCACGACGAGGTCGGCGCGGTCGAGTCGGCCGTGCGGGCCGCCTCCTCCGGCCGTGGCCACGCCGAGCCGGCCTTCCTCGTCGTGGAACCGGGCGGGCCGGCCCGGCGGGACGCCTGAGCCCGGTCAGCCCCCGAGAGGGAACGACTCGCGGGTGCACCACGAGCCGTCCCGCTCGTCATAGAGGTCGATGGCGGTGACCTCGAACGACGCGGTGAAGTCGGCGAGGTCCTCGTAGGCGCGGTCGAGCCCGTCGTCGTCGAGGTTCTGGGCGACCGTGACGTGGGGGTGGTAGGGGAAGTCGAGCGCTCGCGTCAGGGGCGGCCGCCGCACGTCGTGCTCGATGCCCTCGCAGTCGGGGATCCCGCGGGACACCTGGACGAAGACGACCGGGGACGTCGGGCGGAACGTGCCCGTCCCCCGCAGCGTCATCGTGAACGGCCGGTGGGCGGCGGCGACGGCGCGAAGGTGGCTCAGGAGGACGGCATACTCCTCGTCGTCGACGACCGTCGGGGGCAGCAGGGTGACGTGAGAGGGGATCCCCTCAGCCTGACGGTCACCGAAGCTCGACCGCCTCTCGCGCAGGAAGCTGCCGTGCGGCTCCGGCACCGTGACGGCGACCCCGATCGTCGGCACGGCCGTCAGCCCCGCAGCGCCGGGAGGCCGATGCGGTCACGGACCCGGGCCATCGTCGTCGCGGCCACCTCGCGGGCCCGGTGGGCGCCGGCGCTGAGGATCCGGTCCAGCTCGGCCGGGTCGCCGAGGAGCTCCTCCATCCGGGCGCGGAACGGAGCGACCACCCCGACGACGACGTCGGCGACCTCGGCCTTCAGCTCGCCGTACCCGTGGCCGGCGAAGCGTCGCTCGAGCTCCTCGATCCGCTCCCCGGACAGGGCCGAGTGGATGACGAGGAGGTTGGACACCCCGGGTTTCGTCTCTGGGTCGTATCGCACCTCGGACTCGGTGTCGGTCACCGCCGACATGACCTTCTTGCGGATCCGCGTGTCGGTGTCGGACAGGAGGATGAGGCCCTTGTCCGGGCTGTTGGTCCCCGACATCTTCGAGGTCGGGTCGGTCAGGTCCATGATCCGGGCCGACTCCTTGAGGATGTAGGGCTCCGGAACGAGCAGGCCGCCCTCACCGAACCGCTGGTTGAAGCGGTCGGCCAGGTCCCGCGTCACCTCGAGGTGCTGGCGCTGGTCCTCCCCGACCGGGACGTATGCCGCGTCGTAGAGGAGGATGTCCGCCGCCATGAGCATCGGGTAGGCGAAGAGGCCGACGTTGGCGTTCTGGCCCTTGGCGACCTTGTCCTTGAACTGGGTCATCCGGCTCGCCTCGCCGTGACCCGTGAGGCACATCATGACCCAGCCGAGCTCGGGGTGCTCCATGACGTCGCTCTGGAGGAAGAGGGCCGAGTGCTGCGGGTCGACCCCCGCGGCGATGAACTGGGCGGCCGTGACGCGGGTCCGCCGCCGGAGGACCGCCGGGTCGGTCGGCACCGTGAGCGCGTGCAGGTTGGCGACGAAGTAGTAGGGCTCGAAGGCCTCGTCCTGCAGCTTCACCCAGTTGGCGAGCGCGCCGATGTGGTTGCCGATGTGGAGCGAGTCGCTCGTCGGCTGCATGCCGGACAGGATCCGAGGAAGCGTCGTCGTGCTGGGCATGCCGGCCATTGTGTCAGCCGGGGAAACCCGCCCCGGACGTCGCCCGGGCGCGGGTCAGCCGGCGGCCTTCCAGGTCACAAGCCCGTCCGTCGACACGTAGGCCGTCGTCCCGGCGACGACCCACGCGGTCCGGGCGCTCCCCGGCTGCATGGCGAAGCCGATGGAGGTGACCTGTCCCGGCGACGGGATCGGCACGCAGCCGGTCTGCCGCAAGGCGGCGTCAGTGCTCGCTCCGCTGAAGACGGCCACACCCGCGCACGAGGGGTCGCTCGCGAGCACGGCGAGCCGCACCCCGGCGGGGCTCGTCGCCGCGGCGAGGGCGAGGGCCTTGTCGTGGCTCGGCGCGGGCGTCCACGTCCTCCCCCGGTCGGTGCTCGTCACGACGGACCCGGACGCGCACAGCACGGCCGCGGCGTCGTCGGACAGCCGCGTCAGCCCGCGAGCCTCACCGTCGGCGCACGGGGTGGACGTCGTCCCCGCCGTGGAGTGCACGCTCGACCGCTTCAGCGGGTCGATGAACCATGTGCCCGTCAGCGACCCGAGCGCCCCCCACGTCGCGCCCTCGTCGTTCGTCGCGCGGCTCGCGGCGGCGCACGTGCTCTGGTCTCCTCCGACGAGGAAGCCCGCCGTCGTCGACGAGGCGTCGACCCGCGTCACCACCTTGAACGGCACGGACTGCGTCGCCCACGTCCGGCCTGCGTCGGTCGTCGTCTGCAGGCTCGCCCCGCCCGACGCGCACGTGCCCGGCGTCGCCAGCCACGCGGCCGTCGGGCTCGTGACGGAGAGGGGGGCGAGGGCGACGTTCGCGGGGTCGAGCGTGGCGCCGGCGGCGGCCGACGAGCCCGTCGTCGAGGTGCTCGACGAGGTCGGCGTGCTCCCCGTCGTCGAGGAGCTCCCGGCCGTCGGCGCGCTCGGGCCGCTGCGTCCCGAGGCGTCGACGACGAAGGTCACGAGCACGACGTCCGCGGCGACGAGCAGGAGGAGCAGGAGATTCTTGGCCCCCGTTGTCATCCTCACCACGTCGATGCTAACGGCGCCTGAGCCCCGGTGAGCTCAGGCACGCAGCGTGGTCAGTAGGCACCGCGGCCACCGAGGACCGCCCGGACCGTCCGGACGAGGATCTGGAGGTCCTGAAGCATGGACCAGTTGTCGACGTAGTAGAGGTCGAGGCGGACCGTCTCCTGCCACGACAGGTCGGAGCGCCCGGAGACCTGCCAGAGGCCCGTCATCCCCGGTCGCACCCGCAGCCGCCGGTGCTCGCGGTCCGCATAGCCGAGGACCTCACGCGGCAGCGGCGGGCGGGGACCGACGAGGCTCATCTCCCCACGAAGGACGTTGACGAGCTGGGGCAGCTCGTCGACCGAGAAGCGCCGGATGAAGCGACCCGGCCGCGTGATCCGCGGGTCCGCGTCCGACTTGAAGAGGACCCCGCTGCCGACGTCGAGGTGGGCGATGCTCGGCAGGAGCGCCTCCGCATCGCGGACCATGCTGCGGAACTTCACGCAGGAGAAGGGACGACCGTCCCGCCCGAGCCGGACCTGCCGGAAGAAGATCGGCCCGTGGTCGTCGAGCCAGATGGCGGCCGCGACGACGAGGAAGACGGGCGACATGAGAAGCAGCCCGGCCACCGAGCCAAGGACGTCGAACGCGCGCTTGAGCCGTCGCGACGCGGTCGTCGACCGGGGTCGGCCCACATAGACCAGTGGCAGGCCGCCGACCGGCCGGACATCGAGCCGCTCGGCCGAGATGTCGCTGACGCTGGGCACGACGATCATCTGGACGTCGGCCTCCTCGAGCTCCCACGCCATCCGGCGGAACTCCGCGGAGGAGGGGAACGCCCCTTCCGTGAAGACGACGGCGTCGGCCCCGGCCTCGCGGAGGACCTCCACGACGGCGTCCGTCCGTCCGAGGCTGCCGAGAGTCGAGACCGTCGCACCGGGCTCGAGGTGACTCGGCGTCAGCGCGCCGACGACCTCGTAACCGAGCCAGGCCTCCCGGTGAAGGACCTCGGCGACGTCGTCGATGTGGGGGTGGATCCCCGCGATGACGACCCGGACGCGCCAGCGGCCGTTCTGGTGGAGGTGCTGGATCGCTCGGCGCAGGGCGAACCGGCCGACGACGAGCAACGGGGTGCCGATGGCGAACATGAGCAGGAAGAATCCCCGGGACAGCTCGAACTTGGCGAGGTAGCAGTAGATGCCGACGAGGCCGGCGACCACCGTGCTGGTCGTGGCGACCCGGCTGAACTCGCTGGTCCCGACGGTCATCCGCAACGGGGCGTACGTCCCGGCGACGGCGAGGGCGACGAGCCACACCAGGACGATGACCGGCACGACGGTGAAGGCCGTGTCGAAGAACCTGGTGTCGCGCTGGAACCCCCCGATGCGCGTCCGTCCGAGGACGGCGGCGACGGCAACCACGGCAAGGACGGCGGCGTCGACGACGACGGCGGCCCCGCTCTGGAGCCGGCGGAGCGCATGGAGAGCGCCGGCGATCGGAACTCCCGGGAGCCCGCCCGTCGTCCTCGCCCTGCGCTGAACGAAGAAGTCGATGCTCACGGTATGCACTGTCCCCACAGTTGCCCGGCGCCTTGCGCGTCCCCACCCGTGGACGTGGCCCCATGCTAAGGGTTCGGCACGGCGCTATGCCATGGTTTCGCGGAACTCCAGACGACCCACGAGCTCCTGCAGCCGGGCCGCGAACCGTCCCTCGGCGAAGCGGCCCGACTCGCTGCGGATCGAGCGGGCGTCCCAGGTGGTCTCGGCGGCGGCGCGGACGGCCGCGACGATCTCCTCCGGCTCGGGGACCTCGAAGAAGACGCCCGTATGCCCCTCGACGACGGTGTCGAGATAGCCGCCGCCCCGTAGGGCGACCGTCGGCTTGCCGTGCGACATCCCCTCCACGGGCGTCAGCCCGAAGTCCTCGTGGCTCGGCGCGACGACGGCGGTGCAGTGGGCGTAGAGCCAGCGCAGCTGGGCATCGTCGAGGTCGGAGACGAGGCGGACGGTGGCCGGCAGGGTGGCTGCCAGGGTGTCGCGAAGTGGTCCCGCCCCGACGACGACGAGGCGGCGGTCCGGCATGCGGCGGAAGGCCGCGACGACAGGCTCGACGTTCTTGTACGGAAGGAGCCGCGAGACGAGGAGGTGGAAGCCCGCCTCGGCCCAGTCCGACGCCGCGCCGACCGTGGCCTGCGGACCGTCGGGGTCGAGACCGACCGGAGGGAAGAGGACGCCGGCATGGAACCCGTAGACACGCTGGATGCGCTCGGCGACGACCGTGGAGTTCGCCACATAGACGTCTGCCGTCCGCGCCGCTCTCCGGTCCCAACGGGTCAGAGGAGCCTTCAGCGGCGCCAGCGCCATGGCCCTGGCCGAGCCGGCCGCCCCACTCCCGAGGTACTGCTCAGTCTGGTAGAGCCAGCGCGCCGGCGAGTGGCAGTAGACGAGCTTGCGTCCCGTCGTCGGGAAGCCGTGCGCCCAGCCGCTCGAGGAGGCGATGACGACGTCGGCGTCGAGTGGCATTCGGCTCACCGTCGGGGCGAGGAGCGGCAGGGCCAGCCGGTGCGAGTGGCGCAGGAGCGGCACGCGGTTGAGCGGCGAGACACGGATGTCCAGGTCGGCGAACTCGGGGTAGGTGCCGTCCGGGTCGTAGAGGGTCGTGACGACCGGAGCGCCGGGGAAGGCCCGCGCCATGGCGAGGACGACCCGCTCGGCGCCGCCGCGCTGAGTGAGGTAGTCGTGAGCGATGACGATGCGCGGACGGCGGGGCACGAGGCATTATCGCCCGCCGCCGCCGGGCGTCCCACGCTCTATGGCGCGCTCGCCCGCGCAGCACGGAGCCGTTACCATGTGTCTTGACGTCAAGATAAGTCTCACCGAAGGAGCAAGGACGCTCGATGGCCAAGATCATCTACACGCTCACCGACGAGGCTCCGCTCCTCGCCACGTACTCCCTACTGCCCGTCATCGAGGCCTTCACCGCCGCGGCGGGCGTCGAGGTCGAGACCCGCGACATCTCCCTGGCCGCCCGCCTCCTCGCCGCGTTCCCGGAGAACCTGACCGAGGAGCAGAGGGTCGGCGACGCGCTCGCCGAGCTCGGCGCCCTCGCCCAGACGCCCGAGGCGAACATCATCAAGCTGCCGAACATCTCCGCCTCCGTCCCCCAGCTCAAGGCGGCCGTCGCCGAACTCCAGGAGAAGGGGTATGCCGTCCCGGACTACCCCGAGGACCCGAAGACCGACGCGGAGCGCGAGACCCGCGCCCGGTTCGACAGGATCAAGGGCAGCGCCGTCAACCCCGTCCTCCGCGAGGGCAACTCCGACCGCCGGGCCCCCGCCGCCGTGAAGAGCTACGCCCGCAAGCACCCGCACTCCATGGGCGCCTGGTCGCCGGAGAGCAGGACGAACGTCGCGACGATGGGCGAGCACGACTTCCGGGCCAACGAGCAGTCCGTCATCATGCCGGCCGACGACACCCTGACGATCCGGCTCGTCGGCGCCGACGGCGCGGCGACCGTCCTCAAGGAGAGCCTGCCCGTCCTCGCCGGTGAGGTCGTCGACGCGACGTTCCTGTCCGCCGCCGCCCTCGACGCCTTCCTCGCCGAGCAGGTGGCCCGGGCCAAGGCCGAGGACGTCCTCCTCTCCGTCCACCTCAAGGCGACGATGATGAAGGTCTCCGACCCGGTGATCTTCGGACATGCCGTGCGCGCCTACTTCGCCGACGTCTACGCGGCATACGGGGACCAGCTGCTGGCCGCGGGACTG
Organism: Actinomycetes bacterium; assembly: GCA_021783215.1. GTDB lineage: Bacteria > Actinomycetota > Actinomycetes > Actinomycetales > Dermatophilaceae > JAJXUB01. Next base: position 19,175 of record JAJXUB010000002.1, read on the forward strand.
GACGGGAGCGGCGGCCTCGGGGCCATCCTCGAGAGCCTGTCCACCCTGCCGAACGGCGAGGAGATCCGGGCGGCGTTCGAGACGGGCCTGAAGGACGGGCCGCGGCTCGCCATGGTCAACTCGGCCAAGGGGATCACCAACCTCCACGTGCCCTCCGACGTCATCGTCGACGCGTCGATGCCGGCGATGATCCGCACGTCCGGCCACATGTGGGGCGCCGACGGCGCCGAGCACGACACGCTCGCCGTCATCCCCGACAGCTCGTATGCCGGGGTCTACCAGGCCGTCATCGACGACTGCCGCGCCCACGGGGCGTTCGACCCGACGACGATGGGCACGGTCCCCAACGTCGGTCTCATGGCCCAGCAGGCCGAGGAGTACGGCAGCCACGACAAGACCTTCGTCATCCCCTCCGCGGGCCGGGTCGAGGTCGTCAACGCCGCCGGGGACGTCCTCATGGGCCACGACGTCGAGGCCGGGGACATCTGGCGCGCCTGCCAGGCCAAGGACGCCCCGATCCGGGACTGGGTCAAGCTCGCCGTCACCCGCGCCCGCGCGACCGGCGACCCGGCCGTCTTCTGGCTCGACGAGGCCCGCGCCCACGACCGCAACGTCCGCGCCCTCGTCACGCGCTACCTCGCGGAGAACGACACGACCGGGCTCGACATCCGGATCATGAACCCGGTCGACGCGACGAAGCTGTCCGTCGAGCGGATCCGCAAGGGCGAGAACACGATCGGCGTCACCGGGAACGTCCTGCGGGACTACAACACCGACCTCTTCCCGATCCTCGAGCTCGGCACGAGCGCCAAGATGCTCTCCGTCGTCCCCCTCATGGCCGGCGGCGGTCTCTTCGAGACCGGCGCCGGCGGCTCGGCACCCAAGCACGTCCAGCAGCTCGTCGCGGAGAACTACCTCCGCTGGGACAGCCTCGGTGAGTACCTCGCCCTGGCCGAGAGCCTGCGCCACCTCGCGCGGGCCGACGGCAACGCCCGGGCGACGGTCCTCGCCGACACGCTCGACCAGGCGACGGAGTCCCTCCTCAACGAGAACCGCTCCCCCGCGCGCCGTGTCGGCCAGATCGACGACCGCGGCAGCCACGCGTGGCTCGCGACGTACTGGGCTCAACAGCTGGCTCGCCAGACGGCGGACCCCCAGCTCGCGGCGCGGTTCGCGCCGCTCGCGCAGCGCCTGACGGCCGACGCGGAGGCCGTCTCGGCCGAGCTCATCGGCGTCCAGGGCCACCCGGCCGACATCGGCGGCTACTACCGTCCGGACGAGGCGAAGACGACGAGCGTCATGCGCCCGTCGGCGACGTTCAACGAGGCGCTCGGGCTCCTGTCAAGCTGACGCGTGGGCCCGACAAACCGCCCCCGGTGGGCGGTTTGTCGGGTTTATACCGTTGCGCGTCCACCATGGAGGGGTCACGATTCCGTCAAGGAATGGCAAAGGACTCCCCGGCCCGATACGGTGGCAGGGGACAGGTTGGGACCATGGTGGTCAGCCGACCGGTAGTACCACAGGATTGACGCAGGGGGAGCAGTGACCATGGACCAGTCAGACGCCGAGACGTCGGGTAAGACCACCAAGGGCATCAGCCGCCGCACGCTCGTCGCCGGCACGGCGTGGGCCGTGCCCGTCGTCGCCGTGGCGAGCGCTGCGCCGGCCTTCGCCCAGTCGCCGTGCTCACTCAACGTGACCTTCATCACCAACAGCGCCTGCAAATGGCCTGGCAACAGCTGCTCCAGCCATCCGAAGGGGTACTCCTTCTGCTTCAACGTGACAGACACCTGCCCGTGCGACGTCAAACTCCACTGCGCAAGCATCCCCGTCGTGACGAAGACTGGCGGCGGGACGACCCCCGTCCTGGAGTGTTTCGCCGACCAGACCATCGCGGCGGGGACCGGGAGCTTCTGCCTGTTCTTCCCGTCGAGCAACAGCGCGAACCAGACGTTCGACGTCGCCTTCGACTTCACGTTCACGACCCTCGACTGCTCCGAGCCCCAGTACAGCGGCGGCGGCGCCGGGACGGCAAGCGTCACCGGCACCCCGCCGGACTGCACCTGCGTCTGAACGGCCGCCTCGATGCCCCCGACGCAGCGCTGCTAGCGTCGGGGGCATCGGCATCTTCACCCACCGGCGCGTGACGAGCGCGCCGTCGCGCAAAGGACGGCATCCGAAGTGAGCTCCTCCCCCGTCAAGGTCGCCGTGACCGGCGCCGCCGGCCAGATCGGCTACTCCCTTCTCTTCCGGATCGCCAGCGGTGCGCTCCTCGGTCCGGACACCCCGGTGGAGCTCCGCCTCCTCGAGATCACCCCCGCCCTCGGCGCCCTCGAGGGCGTCGTCATGGAGCTGGACGACTGCGCCTTCCCGACGCTCGCCGGCGTGGAGATCGGCGACGACGCCGAGAGGATCTTCGACGGGGCCAACCTCGCCATGCTCGTCGGTGCCATGCCGCGCAAGGAGGGCATGGACCGCGCCGACCTGCTCGCCGCCAACGGCAAGATCTTCACCGGCCAGGGGGCCGCCCTCAACAAGGTCGCCGCCGACGACATCCGGGTCCTCGTCACGGGCAACCCGGCCAACACGAACGCCCTCATCGCCATGAACAACGCCCCGGACATCCCCCGCGAGCGGTTCAACGCCTTGACCCGGCTCGACCACAACCGCGCCAAGGCCCAGCTCGCCAAGAAGCTCGGCGTCGGCGTCGACGACGTCAAGAACCTCGCCATCTGGGGCAACCACGACGACTCGATGTACCCCGACCTCTACCACGCGACCGTCGACGGCACGGTCGCCGCCGACCTCGTCGACCAGGCGTGGATCACCGGCTCGTACATCCCGACCGTCGCCACCCGCGGCGGCGCCGTCATCAAGGCGCGCGGCCTGTCCTCGGCCGCGAGCGCGGCCAACGCGACGATCAACCACATGCACGACTGGGTCCTCGGGACCGACGGCGCCTGGGTGTCCATGTCCGTGCCGTCGGACGGCTCCTACGGCGTCGAGGAGGGCCTCATCAGCTCCTTCCCGTGCACGACGGACAACGGCACCTGGAGCATCGTCCCGGGCATCGAGCACAGCGACTTCTCCAAGGAGCGCATCGCCGCGTCCGTCGCCCGGCTCGCCGCCGAGCGGGACCAGGTCAAGCAGCTCGGTCTCATCTGAGCCGACGGCGCGGCTAGGACGTCGCGAACCACGTATGCCCGTCGAAGGCCAGGGCATGGGCCAGCCGCCCCTGCGACGACTCGCGCAGCGGCGGCAGGTCGTCGAGCGGGAACCATCCCACCTGCAGGTTCTCCTCGTCCGCGGGACGCGCCACCCCCGAGAGGACGCGGCAGGCGAACGTGTGGTCGAGGTAGATGACCCGGTCGCCGTTCGTGTGCGTGAGGACAGGCGTCGACTCGATGCTCGTCAGGTGCTCCGGGACGACGAGGAGCCCGGTCTCCTCGAGGACCTCCCGGGCGATGGCGACGGCCGGCTCCTCCCCCGGCTCGACGATGCCGGACGGCAGAGCCCACTCGCGGACGTCGGCGCGCAGCCCGAGCAGCAGCCTCCCCTCCCCGTCGAGGACGACCGCCGTCGTCCCGACGAGGTAGAGGAGCTCGTGGCCGATGCGCCGCCGCAGGCCGAGGACGAAGTCCGGTGTCGGCATACGGGTCCCTGTCAGATCTGGGGGTGGAGGTTCATCAACCGGCCGATGACGACGACGGCGACCCCGAGGGCCGCAAGGGTGAGCGCGTCGACCCACCGCGCGCGCACGACGAGACCGCCCGACAGCTCCTGGGGCAGCACGAGGCGCAGGACGGAGCCACCGACGAGGGACGCACCGAAGACATAGGTCGCCCGCAGAGGATGTGCCGTCCCGCCGAACGCGACCGCGGCGGCGACGCCGCCCATGACGAGCCACCAGAACGCGAGGTGGCCGACGACCGTGGGGCGGCGCTCGGGTGGTGGCTCGGGGTTCCTCACCTCGGTCGGCTCACCATCACGCGGCGTGCCCGGCCGCCCGTTCCGCGGCGAGGACGACGTTCGTCAGGAGCATGGCGCGGGTCATCGGGCCGACGCCGCCGGGGTTCGGGGAGAAGTAGCCAGCGACCTCCCGGACGTCGGGGTGGACATCCCCGCCGACCGTCGTCCGTCCGGGATCGTCCGGGACGGGGACGCGGCTCACGCCGACGTCGAGGACGGCCGCGCCGGGCTTGACCATGTCCGGCGTGACGATGTTGTGGACGCCCGCGGCGGCGACGACGATGTCGGCCTGGCGCACCTCCGCGGCGAGGTCGCGCGTGCCCGTGTGGCAGACCGTCACCGTCGCGTTCTCGCTCTTGCGGGTGAGGATGAGGCCCAGCGGCCGTCCGACGGTGATCCCACGGCCGACGATGACGACCTTGGCGCCCGTGACCGGCACGTCGTAGCGGCGCAGGAGCTCGACGCATCCCATCGGCGTGCACGGCAGCGGCGCCTCCCGGCCGAGGACGAGCCAGCCGAGGTTGATCGGGTGGAGCCCGTCGACGTCCTTGGCCGGGTCGACGGCGGAGAGGATCGCGTGCTCGTCAAGGCCCGTCGGCTGCTGGACGAGGAAGCCCGTGCAGGCCGGGTCGGCGTTGAGGTCGTGGACGACGTCGAGGACCTCCTTCAGCGGGGACGTGCCGGGCAGGTCGCGGCGGATGCTCGTGACGCCGATCTCCGCGCAGTCCCTGTGCTTCGCCCCGACGTACCACCGGCTGCCCGGGTCGTCCCCGACGAGGACCGTCCCGAGCCCGGGAACGACACCCCGGGCCGCGAGGGCCGCGACCCGCTCGGCCAGCTCCACCTTGATCTGCGCGAGGATCGCCTTGCCGTCGAGCGTCACAGCCGTCACGGCTCCACATCCTGCCACGCCCCGCATCCGGAGCGACGGCGCCGCCTAGGCTGCGACCATGGCCGACTCGCCGCAACGGATCACGGCGCATGACCTCATCGACAACGTCCTCGACCCGGGCAGCTGGGTCTCCTGGGACGGTCCTGCGCCGACCGTCGCCGCGGCCGGCACCTCGTATGCCGCCGACCTCGCCGCCGCGGCCGACCGCTCCGGCGTCGACGAGTCCATCCTCACCGGCGAGGGCACGGTCAACGGGCGCCGGGTCGCGGCCGTCGTCGGCGAGTTCGCCTTCCTCGCCGGCTCCATGGGCCGGACCGCGACGGAGCGGGTCGTCCTGGCCTACGAGCGGGCCCAGCGGGAGCGGCTGCCCCTCTTCGCCTCGCCGGCCTCGGGGGGGACCCGTATGCAGGAGGGCACGCCCGCGTTCGTCGGCATGGTGAAGATCGCCGCCGCGTGCACCGACTTCAAGAACGCCGGCCTGCCCTACGTGACGTACCTGCGGCACCCGACGACGGGCGGGGTCTTCGCCTCGTGGGGCTCCCTCGGCCACATGACGACGGCACAGCCCGGCGCGACGATCGGCTTCCTCGGCGCGCGGGTGTTCGAGACGCTCTACGGGGAGTCGTTCCCCACCGGGGTCCAGACGGCCGAGAACCTCTACGACAACGGGATCATCGACGCGATCCTCCCCCTGCCGGAGCTCAAGGGCGCCGTCGACCGGGCGCTCGACATCCTCGGCGCACCGATGGGGGCGCCGCCACCGGTGCCGGACGAGCCGCAGGAGCGCCTCCCCGAGACCCCGGCATGGGAGTCCATCACCCGTTCCCGGCGCGACGAACGGCCGGGCGTGCGGATGCTCCTGCGGTTCGGCGCCTCCTCGGTCGTCCGGCTCCACGGCACCGGACAGGGCGAGCGCGACCCGGGGATGCTCATGGCCCTCGCGCGGTTCGGCGGCGCCACCTGCGTGCTCATCGGCCACGACCGGCGCCACGGGATCCTCGGCGCGCCGCTGTCGCCGGGGGGCCTGCGCGTCGCCCGGCGCGGGATGCGCCTGTCCGCCGAGCTCGGGCTGCCCCTGGTCACCGTCATCGACACGGCGGGCGCCGCCCTGTCCCGGGAGGCCGAGGAGGGCGGCCTCGCCGGGGAGATCGCCCGTAGCCTCGCCGAGCTGACGGCCCTGCCGTCCCCGACCGTCTGCGTGCTCCTCGGCCAGGGCACCGGCGGCGGTGCCCTGGCCGTCATGCCGGCCGACCGGGTCATCTGCGCCGAGCACTCGTGGCTGTCTCCGCTGCCCCCGGAGGGCGCCTCGGCCATCCTCCACCGGGACACGACCCACGCGGCCGAGCTCGCCACGGCCCAACGGGTCCGCTCCGCCGACCTGCTCGCCGACGGCATCGTCGACCACGTCGTCCCCGAGCACCCCGATGCCGCCGACGAGCCGGAGGCCTTCTGTGCCCGGATGAGCCTGTCCATCGAGCACGCCGTGACGACGCTCGTCCGGAGCGACCCGGCGGAGCGCCTCCGGCGCCGCCGTGAGCGGTACCGCCGGCTCGGGGTCCTCTGATGCGGATCCTCATCGCGCTCGGCGGGAACGCCCTGTCCTCCCCCGACGGCCGCTCCGGCCCGCGGGAGCAGGTCGACGCGGCCCGGCGGGCCATGGTGCACGTCGCCAGGCTCGTCGCCGCCGGGCACGAGGTCGTCCTCACCCACGGCAACGGCCCGCAGGTCGGTGACCTCCTCGCCCAGGGCGAGATCGCCGCCGCGCAGGTCCCGCCCGTGCCGCTCGACTGGCGTGACGCCGAGACGCAAGGGGCGATCGGCTACGTGCTCCTCAGCGCGCTGGCGAGCAGCCTGGCGGCGTACGGCCGGCAGACGCCGGTGGCGGCCCTGGTGACCCGGACCCTCGTCGACGCGTCGGACCCGGGGTTCCGGCACCCGACGAAACCCGTGGGCCGCTACCGGCGCCAGCTCCCGGCGATGGACCACGGCCAGGTGTGGGAGAACATGGGCCCGCGTGGCTGGCGACGGCTCGTCGCGTCCCCGGAACCGTTGGAGATCCTCGACATCGGTGCCATCCGCACCCTCGTCGGCGCCGGCTACGTCGTCATCGCCGCCGGCGGCGGCGGGATCCCGACGGTGCGCGACGACGACGGGCAGACGCGGGGCGTCGAGGCGGTGATCGACAAGGACCTGACGGCCGCCCTGCTCGCCCGGCAGATCGGGGCCGACATCCTCGTCATCGCCACGGACGTCGAGAACGCGGCGGTCGGTTTCGGCAGCCCCGGCCAGCGGGACCTGGCTCATGTGACGGCCACCGAGCTGCGGGCATACGCCGCGGCCGGTGAGTTCGCCGAGGGGTCCATGAGGCCGAAGGTCGAGGCGGCGCTCCGGTTCGCCGAGGCCGGCGGCCGAGCCGTCATCACGTCCCTGGCCCGCATCACCGACGCCGTCGACGGCCGGGCCGGCACCGTCGTGGAGGCGGGCTGACCCTCCTCGCCGCCGACGACGCGGGCCGGGCGGCCTACTCGGAGACGAGCGGGACGACCTCGTGCCGCAGGACCTTGCCCATGACGTTGCGGGGCAGCTCGTCGACGACGACGAAGCGCCGGGGCACCTTGTAGGGGGCGAGGAACTGCTTGGCCCACGCGCGCAGCTCGGCCGCCTCGGGCAGCGGGCCGTCGGCGACGACCGCGGCGACGACCTCCTCGCCACGGCCCGGCGAGGGGACGCCGACGACGACGACGTCCTCGACGGCCGGGTGGCGGCGCAGGACGTCCTCGACCTCCAGCGGCGAGACGTTGAACCCCCCGGTGACGATGATCTCTTTGAGCCGCCCGGCGATGACGAGGGAGCCGTCGTCGACCCGGACGAGGTCGCCGGTGCGGAACCACCCGTCGAGGAAGGCCTGCTCGGTCTCCTTCGGCTTGTCGAGGTAGCCGCCGAAGACCTGGGGACCGCGGACGAGGAGCTCGCCGACCTCGCCGTCCTCGACCTCACGGTCGGGCTCGTCCACCGACACGATGCGCACGTCGGTGTCGGGGAAGGGGATGCCGATGCTGCCGACCCGGCGGGAGGCGTCGACGGGGTTGCCGACGACGATCGGGGAGGTCTCGGTGAGCCCGTACCCCTCGACGAGGCGCCCTCCCGTGGCCCGCTCCCAGTGCTCGACGAAGGCCGGGTCGAGGGACATGGCCCCGGAGATGCCGCACCCGATGCCCTGGAGCGAGACGCCCTGCTTCTCGGCGACTCGCAGGAGCGCCTCGAAGACGGGGGGGACGCCAACGACGAAGGTCGGCGTCCGGCGTCTGACGGCCTCCAGCATGAGGCCCGGCTCCGGCGCCGGGATGAGGTGGACCTCGGCGGCGGCGGTGATCCCCGTGAGGACTCCCGTCGTCAGCCCGAGCGCGTGGAACATCGGCAGCGTCGCGAGGAAGACGCCCTCGCCGTAGGCCAGCTCGGTCCACGCGCGGCCCTGGAGACAGTTGGCGACGAGGTTGGCGTGGGTCAGGGGGACGCCCTTGGGGGTGCCCGTCGTGCCGCTCGTGTACATGATGACGGCGACATCGGCGGCGGTCGGCCGGTGGCTCCGGGAGGAGACCGGGTGGTGGGCCCCCCGACGGGCGAGCCGGTGCCACGCGACGGTTCCCGCCGGCCAGGTGCTCGTCGTCAGGCGCTCGCGCGCCTCCCGGGCCTGGCGAAGCGGCATACGCAGGGCTAGTCGTCTGGCCATCGGGAGGGACCGGGTGATGTCGACGCCGACGACGTGCCGCACCGGGGTGGAGTCGCGCAGGGGCGCCACGGCGTCGAGGGCCTTGTCCCAGACGACGGCGACCCGGGCGCCGTGGTCGGTGAACATGCCGGACAGCTCGGCGGTGGAGTAGAGCGGGTTGTGGTGGACGACCTCGGCGCCGAGGCGCAGGGCGCCGAGCGTCACGTGGAGGCTGACCGGGCACGTCGGCAGGAGGACGGCGACGCGGTCACCGACGCCGACGTCGAGCGCGGCGAGGGCGGCGGCGGCCCGGTCGACGGCCGCCGCCGTCGCGGCATACGTCTGGCTCCGCCCGAGGAAGTTCGTGCACGGCGCGTCCGGCCGGTGCGCGACCGCCTCGTCGAAGAGGTCGAGGATCGTCGCGTCGGGGTAGTCGAGATGGCGCGGGACTCCCGGGGCGTACCGCGCGGACCAGTCCTCCATGACCGGAGCCTACGCGCGAGTAGCTTGTGCGCGCGCCGGCCCCGGCCCACTCCCCGACGCCGGCGCCGACTGGTCCTACGGCTGGGGCTGTGGCTTGGGCTTCTCGCGGGGCTGGGACTTCTTGCGTCTGCGTAGCTGCGGCCTATGGCCGGCAGTTACGCAGACGCAAGGAGACGCACGTCAGTGGGCGAAGTGGCGGGTCCCCGTGAAGTAGAGCGAGACCCCGGCCTTCTCGCAGAGGGCGATCGTCTCGTCGTCGCGGATGGAACCGCCGGGCTCGACGATGGCCACGACCCCTGCCCCGACGAGGACCTCCGGCCCGTCGGCGAAGGGGAAGAACGCGTCGGACGCGGCGACCGACCGCCCCGCCCGCTCGGCGCCGGCCCGCTGCACGGCGAGGCGGCACGAGTCGACCCGGTTGACCTGCCCCATGCCGACCCCGACGGCCGCGCCGTCCTTGGCCAGGAGGATCGCGTTCGACTTGACGGCGCGCACCGCATGCCACGCGAACTCCAGGTCGGCCATCGTCCGCTCGTCGACGGCCTTCCCGGCCTTGAGCTGCCAGGCGCTCGGGTCGTCCCCGGGGGCGTCGACCCGGTCGGCCTCCTGGACGAGGACGCCACCGGTGATCGGCCGCGTCTCGACGGTGCCGCGGCCCTCGGCGAAGTCGGCCGGCAGCCGGAGGAGCCGGCGGTTCTTCTTCTCCCTGAGGATCTCCAGCGCGTCGGGCTCGAACGCCGGGGCGGCGACGACCTCGGAGAACGTGCCGTTGAGGGCCGTCGCCATCGCCGCCGTCACGGGGACGTTCGTCGCGACGACCCCGCCGTATGCCGACACCGGGTCCGTCGCGTGCGCCTTGGCATACGCGTCCTCGACCGTCGCGCCGACCGCGAGACCGCACGGGTTGGCGTGCTTGATGATCGCGACGGTCGGCTGGTCGCCGTGGTCGTACGCGGCGCGGACGGCGGCGTCGGTGTCGACGTAGTTGTTGTACGACATCTCCTTGCCGTGGAGCTGTTCGGCACTGGCCAGACCCGGACGGCCGTCGCGGTACAGCGCGGCCCGCTGATGCGGGTTCTCGCCGTAGCGAAGCCCCTGGGCGCGTTCGGCGGCGGTCCCGGCATACGCGGGGAAGCCGGTCCCGTCGGAGGTGTCGGCGTACGTCGAACCCATCCACTGCGCGACGGCCGTGTCGTAGGCCGCGGTGTGGGCGAACGCCTCGGCGGCCAGACGCTTGCGCTCCTGAAGGGTGAAGCCCCCCTCGCGGACGGCGGCCAGGACGCGCCCGTATGCCGAGGGGTTGACCACGACGGCGACGCTCGGATGGTTCTTGGCCGCCGCGCGGACCATCGACGGGCCGCCGATGTCGATCTGCTCGACGCACTCGTCGGGGCTCGCGCCCGAGGCGACGGTCTGACGGAAGGGGTAGAGGTTGCCGACGACGAGCTCGAACGGCTCGATGGCCAGGTCGGCGAGCTGCCGCACGTGCTCGGGCTTGCGGGTGTCGGCGAGGATCCCGGCGTGGACCTTCGGGTGGAGGGTCTTGACGCGGCCCTCGAGGCACTCGGGGAAGCCGGTGAGGTCGGCGACCTCTGTCACGGGGATGCCCAGGGACTCGATGAGCCTCGCCGACCCCCCGGTGCTGACGATGGCGACGCCCTCGTCGTGGAGGCCGCGGGCGAGGTCCGCCAGGCCGGCCTTGTCGTAGACGGAGACGAGCGCGCGGTGGATGGGGCGACGGCCGTCGGTGGTCATGGGTGCTCCTCGGTGGTGGTGCGCACCCAGGCGGGCGATGCGCGCGTCATGACTTCCCGGTGGTGTCCCACCTGCGCCAGTCGTCGTGGAGGGTGCCAGCGTACAAGCCGACGGCGGCCGGCGGGCCGGGGGTCCGCCTGCCGACGCCGAGCCGGGGGTCCGGCTGCCGACGCCGGGCTTCGTGGCTGCCCGAGTGCGCCGTGGGGCCGCGTGGCGCCGTCGCCCGGCCTTTTCGCGCGGGGGCCGGTTCGCCCCTGGGGCGCAAACCCCGCAGGTCAGTCGGAGTGCACGCGGACGTGGCGGCCGTCGACGGTGAAACCGTCACGAACCATGCGGCCGACCCAGTCGACGAGCTGAGGGCGTTCCGAGGCCTTGATCCGCTCGGTCAGGCTCTCCTCGGTGTCGTCGTCGAGGACGGGCACGGCGCACTGGGCGACGATCGCGCCCGTGTCGACCCCGTCGTCGACGACGAAGAGGGTGGCGCCGGTGACCTTGACGCCGTACGCGAGGGCGTCCCGTGGCCCGTGGACCCCCGGGAAGCTCGGCAGCAGGGCGTTGTGGCTGTTGACGTAGCGCCCCCCGAACCGGGCGAGGAACGCCGGCCCGACGAGCTTGAGGAACCCCGCGCTGATGACGAGCTCCGGCTCGAACCCGGCGACCGTCGCCGCGAGCGCCGCGTCCCACTCGGCGCGCGTCGCGAAGTCCGTCACCCGAAGGACGAAGGTCGGGATGCCGGCGGTCCGGGCCCGCTCCTCCCCCATGGTCCCGGGCCGGTCCGCCCCGACGGCGACGACGCGCACCCCGTATGCCGGGTCCTCCGCCGCGTCGAGCAGCGCCTGGAGCAGGGTGCCGGAACCGGAGACGAGGACGACGACGGGATGGGGCTCGGTCACGGCGCCAACGTTAGCGGCGGTGCAGGCGCCACTGGTCGGCGGCGACCGGCAGCAGCGCCCCGAAACACAGCTCGACGGCGAGCAGCCCCGTCATGAGCAGGGCCGGGGCCCCGACGTCGGACAGCCGGAAGGCGCCCCAGGACCCGCCCCCGAAGGCGTCGAGCAGGCCGACGAGCAACGCCGCGAGCAGCGCAGCCGTCGCCGCGACGGACGCCTTCGTCCAGCCGCGGGCGAGGCGCGCCATCGACCCGACGACGCGCGTGCCGATGTAGGCGCCCAGACCGACGGGGATGAGGACGACGCCGGCGACGACCATGGGGAACCTCCCCGGCGACGGGAGGCTCGCGAGGAACGGGACCATCGGCATGAGCCCCGCCTGGGAGGCCGTCCACGTCGTCGACGCCCCGGCGACGACGTGGACGCCGCTGCCGGCGGCGAAGGACATCCCCCACAGGCCGAGGTTGGGGACGACGCTCAGCTGCCCCGCCCAGAGGAGGACGTCGCCGACGAAGCCGGCGTGCAGCTCGCCGGTCACGTGGACGATGTCTCCGAAGGACAGGACGACCCCGACGAGCACCATGAGGGCCCCGGTGGCGACGGTCGCGGCGGTGCCCCGCAGCGCGGGGCCCAGGGCCCGCCGGAGCGTCGACGGGAGCGGGAGCGCGCCGAGCGGCCCCTCCGTTCCCACGTCACGGCAGTGCCACGTCAGGCCGAGCAGGCAGCCGGCCGCGGGGGTCGCGACGAGCACGAAAAGGGCGGACCACCAGGCCGGCCGGGCGGGCAGGAAGAGGGTGAGGAGCGAGAGGAGGGCGCCGGTGACGGCATACGAGCCGATGAACGCCCCGTAGGCGCGAAGCAGGCGGAGCCCGACGAGGCCACGCCACGTCGGGCCGTCGAGGCCGACGGATGCCGTCAGCCGCCGCGCGGACCAGGCGAGCGCGGCGAGGACGGCCGCGGTCCACAGCAGCGGGGTGAAGGCGAGGGTCGCGCTCCCGGCCGAGATCCGCGCGCCCTGGGCGAGGAACCAGCCGTCGACCCCCAGGGCGGTGGCCTGGCCGACCCCGGCCGTCGCCGAGGAGGCGGCGGCGAAGGCAAGGAGGGCGACGACGACCGGGACGGCGGCCGTCGCGAGCGCCGCGGAGGCTCCGCCCCGGGCGGCGGTCAGGAGCGGTACGCGGTCGGCCAGCGTCGTGTGCCGTAGGCGGTCGAGGACGGTCATCGGGTTCAGTGTGGGCGATCCCGACATCCTCGAGAACGACGCAACGCCGGGGGACGGCGAAGTGGCTCGGGAAGATCCCCGCCAGCCGGCCTCCCCCGCCTCCCCGCCGCCCGCACAGCGCGACCTACCGCCTGGTACTGGTCGTGATCACGACCAGTACCAGGCGGTAGGTGAGGAAATCGGCGGGGGCGTATGCCAGGCAATGCCGGGCACCGGCATACGCGGGGACTAGGCCGAGGCGGCCTGCGCGAGCTGCACCATGATCGCCCGCATGAGGTCGGCGGTCTCGGACGGCGTCTTGCCGACCTGGACCCCGGCCGCCTCGAGGGCCTCCTTCTTCGCCTGCGCCGTGCCCGAGGAACCGGTGACGATGGCACCGGCGTGGCCCATCGTCTTGCCCTCCGGCGCGGTGAAGCCGGCGACGTAGCCGACGACGGGCTTCGTCACGTGGTCCTTGATGTAGGCGGCCGCGCGCTCCTCGGCGTCGCCGCCGATCTCGCCGATCATGACGATGGCGTCCGTGTCGGGGTCGTTCTGGAACGCCTCGAGACAGTCGATGTGGGTCGTCCCGATGACCGGGTCGCCACCGATGCCGACGGCCGTCGACATCCCGTGGTCGCGCAGCTCGTACATCATCTGGTAGGTCAGGGTGCCCGACTTGCTGACGAGCCCGATCCGGCCGGGCCCGCAGATGTCGGCCGGGATGATGCCGGCGTTGGACAGGCCGGGGCTGATGATGCCGGGGCAGTTCGGCCCGATGATCCGCGTCGTGCCCTTGTCCCTGGCGTAGCTGTAGAGCTCGGCCGTGTCCCGGACCGCGACGCCCTCGGTGATGATGACGAGCAGGGGGATGCCCGCGTCGATGGCCTCGATGGCGGCAGCCTTGGCGAACGCCGGCGGGACGAACCCGACGGAGACGTTCGCCCCGGTCTGCGCCATGGCCTCGGCGACGGTCCCGAAGACGGGAACCTCCGTGCCGCCGGGGAAGCCGACCGTCGTGCCCGCCTTGCGCGGGTTGACGCCGCCGACGACGTTGGAGCCGCTGGCGAGCATGCGGGTCGTGTGCTTCGTGCCCTCGGAACCGGTCATCCCTTGGACGATGATCTTGCTGTCTGCGTTGAGGAAGATCGCCATGGTCTTTGTGTATGCCTTCCCGTTCAGCTCGCGGCGGCCGCGAGCTCGGCGACCTTCTTGGCCGCACCGTCCATGGTCTCCTCGATGGTCACGAGGGGGTGGTTGAACTCGGCGAGGATCCGCCGGCCTTCGGCGACGTTGTTGCCGTCCAGGCGGACGACGAGGGGCTTGTCCTCCTCGCCGCCCAGCGCCTGGAGCGCCTGGACGATCCCGTTGGCGACGGCGTCGCACGCGGTGATCCCGCCGAAGACGTTGACGAACACGGCCTTGACCTGCGGGTCGCCGAGGATGATGTGGAGCCCGTCCGTCATGACCTGGGCCGAGGCGCCCCCGCCGATGTCGAGGAAGTTCGCCGGCTTGGCCTGGCCGCCGGTGTAGTCCTCACCGGCATACGCGACGACGTCGAGGGTGCTCATGACGAGCCCCGCCCCGTTGCCGATGATCCCGACGTTGCCGTCGAGCTTGACGTAGTTGAGGCCCTTCTCCTTGGCGAGCGCCTCGAGCGGGTCGGCGGCGGCCGTGTCGACGAGCGCGGCGTGCTCTGGCTGGCGGAAGTCGGCGTTGCCGTCGAGGGTCACCTTGCCGTCGAGGGCGACGACGGCGCCGTCCTCGGTCTGGACGAGGGGGTTCACCTCGACGAGGCTCGCGTCCTCGTCGTGGTAGACGTCCCACAGCCGCTGGAGGACGGGGACGATCTTGGCGCCCGTCTGCGCGTCGAACCCCGCCGCCGCGACGATCTCGCGGGCCTTGGCCTCGTCGATGCCGACGTTGGGGTCGACGGCGACCTTCGCGAGCGCATCGGGGCGCTCGACGGCGAGTTGCTCGATCTCCATGCCCCCCTCCTTGGAGCACATGGCGAGGTAGGTCCGGTTGGCCCGGTCGAGCAGGAGCGAGAAGTAGTACTCCTCGGCGATCTTCGCGCCCTGGGCGATCATGACGGTCCCGACCGTGTGACCCTTGATGTCCATCCCGAGGATCTGGCCGGCGAGGCGCTCGGCCTCCTCGGGAGACGTGGCGACCTTGACGCCGCCGGCCTTGCCGCGGCCGCCCGTCTTGACCTGCGCCTTGACGACCGTCACGCCACCGCTCTGGGCGCCGATCCGCTCGGCCGCCGCCCGGGCCTGCTCGGGGGTCGTCGCGACCGCGCCGGCCAGGACCGGCACGCCGTGCTTCTCGAACATGTCACGTGCTTGGTACTCGAAGAGGTCCACGTCGAGACATCCATCCTTCGTCGGTCGGGCCGGTCGATGCCGAGATTAGCGCCGCCACGACACGGCAGCGGCTCGGGGGTCGCCCGGGACAAGAATCTCACGCCCGTTGGGCGGGTTCGCTCGACGAGCGGTCGGCGGTGCCCAACGGGTGGGCATACGGGCGGTCAGGCCGGGACGACGGCGCCCCGGACCCAGTCGACGATCTCCGTCGTCGTCGCGCCGGGGGTGAAGACCTTCGCGACGCCCATCTCGGTCAGAGCGGGGATGTCGTCGTCGGGAATGATGCCGCCGCCGAAGACGATGATGTCCGTGGCGTCCCGCTCGGACAGCAGGTCGACGACCCGCTTGAAGAGCGTCATGTGGGCGCCGGAGAGGATGGACAGCCCGACGGCGTCGGCGTCCTCCTGGATCGCGGCCTCGACGATCTGCTCGGGCGTCTGGTGCAGCCCGGTGTAGACGACCTCCATGCCGGCGTCGCGGAGGGCTCGGGCGACGACCTTGGCCCCCCGGTCGTGGCCGTCCAGCCCCGGCTTCGCCACGACGATCCTCAACGGTGAGTCGGTCATGGCCTGATCCTAGCGCCGGGCCAGGGGCGGGATTTGCGTAACGAACGAGTAACGGTAGTCTGGCGCATCGACGACGTGCTCACCCCTGGGGGTGGGCCTCGCCCCCTGTCACTGGTCGTCCCACCAGGAAGCTGGTACCCAACCGTGAGCTCGACGCGGTATGCCGGTCGGCACTGTTCCCGGCATGCTGCGCCTCGACCGGAACCTCGCGTCCTCCGTCTGCGCGTGCTCGTCCCATCGGCCGCCGTTGCCCTCGTCGCCACGGCGAGCGTCGTGACCATGGCCGACCGCGGCTCGGCGAGCCCCATGGCCGCCCTGGGCCTGGAGAGCGCATCCGGCTCCCCCATCACGGTCGGGCTCGCCGACGCACAGTCCGCCGAGATGCTCGCGGACTCGGCACTACTCGACCAGCGCCGGTCGGCGGCCACCCTCGAGAGCGCCGCGTTCGCCGGCCGCCAGCTGACGGCGTTGGCCGCCGCCCGGTCCAAGCAGCGCGCGGCCCTCACCGCCGCCTACGCCCGCCGGTGGGTCATGCCCGTCCTCGGCGCCCGCTTCACCTCACCGTTCGGCCCGCGCTGGGGCCGGATGCACGAGGGTGACGACCTCGCGTGCCCGACGGGCACCCCGATCTACGCCATGTCCACCGGCGTCGTCACGTACGTCGGCTGGTGGGGCGGCGGCGGCAACACGACCCAGATCCGTTACTGGGACGGCACGGTCGCCTACTACGCCCACCAGAGCGACGTCGAGGTGAGCGTCGGGCAGTCCGTCAGCCCGGGCCAGGTCGTCGGCCTCGTCGGAAGCACGGGCGACGCGACCGGGCCGCACCTGCACCTGGAGATCCACCCGGACGGCGGCCGTCCCATCGACCCGCGGCCCTGGATGGCCGCGCACGGGCTGGTCTACTGACGCGTGCTCACAGCTTCTCGAGCGGGGCATACCGCAGCAGGAGCCGCTTGACGCCGGACTCGCCGCCGAAGTCGACATGGGCGACGGTGCGCTCGCCCTCGCCTTCGAGGCGGACGACGGTCCCGAGACCGAACGCGTCATGGGTGACGCGGTCGCCGGGCTTGAGCGCGATGAGCGGCCGGTTGCCCGGTGACCGCACACCCGGACGCGACGCGAGGGTCGCGACGGCCGGTTGACCGGGACGGCGACTCGTCAGGGACGACTCGCGCCGCTGCCACTCGATGAGGTCGGAGGGGATCTCGTCCAGGAAGCGGCTCGCCGGGTTGTACTGCGGCGTCCCCCAGGCGGAGCGGACGGAGGCCCGCGAGAGATGGAGCCGCTCGCGTGCCCGGGTGATCCCGACGTATGCCAGGCGCCGCTCCTCCTCGAGCTCGGCCGGGTCGGCGAGCGAGCGCATGTGGGGGAAGGTGCCGTCCTCGAGACCGGTGAGGAAGACGACGGGGAACTCCAGCCCCTTGGCCGTGTGGAGCGTCATCAGGGTGACGACGCCGGAGTCGTCGCCGGCGTCTGGGATCTCGTCGCTGTCCGCGACGAGGCTGACCTGCTCGAGGAAGTCCTCGAGCGGGGCGACCTCTCCGGTCTCGGCTCGCTGGGCGTCGAACTCCCGTGCGACGGCGACGAGCTCGGCGAGGTTCTCGACCCGCGACTCGTCCTGGGGGTCGACGCTCGCGCGGAGCTCGGCGAGGTAGCCGGAGCGGTCGATGACGGCCTCGAGGAGGTCACCGACCCCCGCGTCCTCGTCGTCGCGGATGCGCCCGAGCTCCTCCATCAGGGCCGTGAACCCCTTGATCGCCGTGACGCTGCGGGTCGCGATGCCGGGGGCGTCCTCGGGTCGGCCGAGGGCGGCGACGAACGGGATCCGTTCGCGCTCGGCGAGCGCGGCGATGCAGGCCTCGGCGCGGTCCCCGATCCCGCGCTTGGGGACGTTGAGGATGCGGCGCAGGTTGACCGAGTCCTGCGGGTTGGACAGCACCCGAAGGTAGGCCATGGCGTCCTTGACCTCGCGCCGCTCGTAGAACCGGGTGCCGCCGACGACCTTGTACGGCAGCCCGACCCGGACGAGGACCTCCTCGACGGCGCGCGACTGGGCGTTCGTCCGGTAGAAGACCGCGATGTCCTTGGGTTTGACGCCGTGCTCGTCGCCGAGCGCGTCGATGGTCCGTGCGACGAACGCCGCCTCGTCGTGCTCGTTGTCCGCGACGTAGCCGACGATCGGTGCCCCGGTCCCCGAGTCGGTCCACAGGTCCTTCTTGCGCCGCCCCTCGTTGCGGGCGATGACGGAGTTCGCGGCGTTGAGGATCGTCTGGGTCGAGCGGTAGTTCTGGGTCAGCAGGAGGACCGTCGCGTCGGGGTAGTCCGCCTCGAACTCGACGATGTTGCGGATCGTCGCGCCGCGGAACGCGTAGATCGACTGGTCGGCGTCACCGACGACGACGAGCTCCGCCGGCGGCACCCCCGGGGAGAAGCCGCCGACGAGCTCGCGCACGAGCGTGTACTGGGCGTGGTTGGTGTCCTGGTACTCGTCGACGAGGACGTGCCGGAACCGGCGCCGATAGTGCTCCGCGACGTCCGGGAACGCCTGGAGCATGTGGACCGTCGTCATGATGAGGTCGTCGAAGTCGAGGGCGTTGGCCTGCCGGAGCCGACGCTGGTATGCCGTGTAGGCCTCGGCGAGCATCCGGTCGTGGTGCGTCCCCGGGTTGGCCGAGTCCTCCGACCCGACCTGGGCGGCGTACGTCTCGTCGTCGACGAGCTCGTTCTTGAGGTTGGACACCTGGTGGGAGAACGTCCGCGGGTTGTAGCGCTTGGGGTCGAGGCCCATGTCGCGCAGGACCATCGACATGAGCCGCTGGGAGTCTGCCTGGTCGTAGATCGAGAACGTCGAGCGCATCCCGACCTTCGGGGCCTCACGGCGGAGGATCCGGACACACGCGCTGTGGAAGGTCATGACCCACATCGCCTTCGCGCGCGGTCCGACCATCGCCTCGACCCGCTCGCGCATCTCGCCGGCGGCCTTGTTCGTGAAGGTGATGGCGAGGATCTGGCCGGGCAGGACCCCGCGGGCGGCCATGAGGTAGGCGATGCGGGTCGTGAGGACCTTCGTCTTGCCCGACCCCGCACCGGCGACGATCAGGAGCGGGCCGCCCTCGTGGAGCACGGCCTCGCGCTGCTGGGGGTTGAGGCCGGCGAGCAGCTCCTCGGGGTCGGCCCGACGCGCGCCCTCACCCGGGGGCCCGGCCGCCTCCGCCCACGTCGGGACGCCGCGCTCGTCCACGGGGGTCGCGCGCGCGACGTCGGCGGACGGACGGTCGCCGAACAGGGGCAGGTCGTCGAACAGGGTGGTCATCTCAACGGTCCACCCTACGTCGGCGGCGTGACGGACCCGGCCGCCGCGCAGGACGGCGACGCGACGACCGGACGCCTCGTTGTCGCGTCCGCCCCGCGCGCGGTACGAATAGTCCATGACGCAGACGATGGGCCTTCGCGACTACATCGACCACCTCCAGGCGGAGGGCTACTACGTCCGCGGCGGCAGCGGCGAGGACCCGCAGCTCGTCGCGCCAGACGGCATGGCCGTCGAGACGTGGCGCGAGGACTACCCGTACGACAGCCTCATGGACCGGACGGCATACGAGGAGGAGAAGTACCGCCTCCAGATCGAGCTCCTGAAGTTCCAGTACTGGAGCCAGGACGTCGGCGCCAAGCACGTCCTCGTCTTCGAGGGACGCGACGCGGCGGGCAAGGGTGGCACGATCAAGCGCTTCATGGAGCACCTCAACCCGCGGGCCGCCCGCGTCGTCGCGCTCAACACCCCGACCGAGCGTGAGAAGGGGCAGTGGTACTTCCAGCGCTACATCCGCCACCTCCCGACGGCCGGCGAGATCGTCCTCTTCGACCGGTCCTGGTACAACCGCGCCGGCGTCGAGCGGGTCATGGGCTTCTGCACGGAGGAGCAGTACCAGTCGTTCATGCGGCAGGCACCGACCTTCGAGCGCATGCTCGTCGACTCCGGGACGACGGTGACCAAGATGTGGTTCTCCGTGACCCAGCGTGAACAGCGGACCCGTTTCGCCATCCGGCAGATCGACCCCGTCCGCCGGTGGAAGCTCTCCCCGATGGACCTGGAGAGTCTCGACAAGTGGGACGCCTACACGGCGGCCAAGGAGGCGATGTTCGAGTTCACCGACAAGAAGAACGCGCCGTGGATCCAGGTCAAGAGCAACGACAAGAAGCGCGGACGGGTCAACGCGATGCGGGCCTTCCTCCACCAGTTCGACTACGAGGGCAAGGACCCCAAGGTCATCTACGCCCCGGACGAGAAGATCGTCGCCCGCGCGAAGTACACCAGCGGCGACTGAGCGGCCGGGAGCGCGGAGGCGGCATACGGTGAGGCCATGGCGCGCAAGGCAGAGCTCGGCGACCCCGTCGTCCTCGACGTCGACGGCTACGACGTTCGCCTGAGCTCCCCGGAGCGCGTCTACTTCTCCGCGCGCGGGGAGACCAAGCTCGACCTCGCGCGCTACTACCTCGCCGTCGGCCCGGGGATCGTCGCAGCGCTGCGGGAGCGCCCGTGCATGCTCCACCGCTTCCCCGACGGCGCCGCCGGGGCGAAGGTCCACCAGAAGCGTCTCCCCCGGGGCGCGCCCGCGTGGGTCGAGACGGTGCGGCTGAGCTTCCCCCGGTGGGGCCTGCACGCCGACGAGCTGTGCGTGACGAAGCTCGCCGACGTGATCTGGGCGGTCCAGATGAGCACCGTCGAGTTCCACCCGTGGAACAGCCGACGCGCCGACACCGAGAAGCCGGACGAGTGGCGCATCGACCTCGACCCGATGCCCGATGCGTCGTATGCGACGGTCCGGCGCGTGGCCCACGTGGCCCACGAGGTCCTCGACGAGCTCGGCGCGCTCGGGTGGCCGAAGACGTCCGGAGGCCGGGGTCTGCACATCTACGTGCGGATCGCGCCCGACCACGGGTTCGGGGACGTCCGGCGGGCCGCGATGGCGTTCGCCCGCGAGGTCGAGCGGCGCCTGCCGCGGGACGTGACGACGGCCTGGTGGCGGCGGGACCGGCCGTCCGACGCAGTCTTCGTCGACTACAACCAGAACGCCCGCGACCACACGATCGCCTGCGCCTACTCCGTCCGCGGGACATCGGACGGGAGGGTGTCGACGCCGATCCGGTGGGACGAGGTCGACGACAGCGAGCCGGCGGACTTCACGATCGCGACGGTCCCGGCCAGGTTCGCCGCGCTCGGCGACCTCCACGCCGGGATCGACGACGCGGTCTTCGACGTCGCCCCGCTGCTGAGGTGGGCGCAGCGGGATGAGGCCGCCGGCGCCGAGAGCCCACCGGAGCCGACCGACGACGAGCGTGCCTGATGGACCTCGTCGTCGGGCCCGGGCCCGGCATCCCGGACGGGCTCGTCGTCCCTGCGGACAGCCTCGTCGAGCGGTTCTCCCGCTCCTCCGGGCCGGGCGGCCAGGGTGTCAACACGGCGGACAGCCGCGTCGAGCTCGCCGTCTCGCTCGTCGACGCCACGTGGCTGACCGACGACGAGCGCCGGCGCGCGGTGGGCGCCCTCGGCCCCGTCGTCGCCGTCGCCGCGTCGGAGTACCGCGCGCAGCGACGCAACCGGGTCGCCGCCCGCGAGCGGGTCGCCGCGCTGCTGCGCGAGGCGCTCGCCCCGCCGCCGCCGCCTCGTCGCCGGACGCGGGCGACCAAGGGGTCGGTCGAGCGTCGGCTCGACGCCAAGCGGCGGCGCGGCCAGGTCAAGGCCAACCGCGCCCGGCCCGGCGACGACTGAGCGCCGGCCTACGGGCGGGTCACGGGGCCGCGAGCTCCGGGGCGGCGTGGCGGCGATGGAGGGTCCGCACGAGGGCCGCCTGCCGCCGGAGCACGGCGCGCCGCTCCACGGCGTCCGAGCGCGCCCCCGGCGCCTCGAAGGCACGCAAGGCGTCCTCGGTCTCGGCGAGGCTGGTCAGAAGCCCCGCGATGCTCGTCGTCGTCGGCTGCGTCGTACCCATGGACCGAGGGTGGCCGGGGAAACCAGAGCCCTGGCCGTGGCGGGGCTGTGAGGTCCCTGTGTCCCCCGGCCGCGTGTCGGCCTGGCGCCCGGGCTCTCCCCGTAGCCTGGCCGGGTGGACCCACATCCGGTCACCGGGCGGTTGTTCGACTCCCCTGTCCCCCCGGGCTCGGGGTGGCCGGGCGACCCGGCGGGCGCGCAGACCCCGGTCGCCAGGACGCCCGCGCAGGTGCGGCGCCTCGCCGCCTCGGCCCGGACACTCGACGAGCTCGATGCCCGGGTCTGCGTCTGCCGCGCCTGCCCGCGCCTCGTCCTGTGGCGGGAGTCGGTCGCCCGCACCGGCCGGCGCGCGTCGTTCGTCGACCAGCCGTACTGGGGCCGCCCGGGTCCGTCGTTCGGCGACCCCGACGCAGAGGTCCTCATCGTCGGGCTCGCGCCGGCAGCCAACGGCACCAACCGAACCGGGCGCATGTTCACCGGCGACCGGTCCGGCGACTGGCTCTACGCCGCGCTGTACCGGTCGGGGTACGCCTCCCAGCCGACCTCGACGGCGGCCGGCGACGGGCTGCTGCTCACCGGCATACGCATCGTCGCGGCCGTCCGGTGCGCTCCCCCGGCGAACAGGCCGACGACCGAGGAACGGAGCTCCTGCGCCGCGTGGCTCGAGCGTGACCTCGTCCTGTCCGGTCCGCGGCTGCGCTCGATGCTCGCCCTCGGGTCGATCGCGTGGGACGCGACCCTGGGGTCGGCCCGGCGCCTCGGCTGGGACGTCCCCCGGCCGAAGCGGCGGTTCGGACACGGAGCGGAGGCGACCCTGACGACGCCCGAGGGGCACGGCATACGGCTCGTCGGGAGCTACCACGTGAGCCAGCAGAACACGTTCACCGGCAGGCTGACCGAAGCGATGTTTGACGAGGTCATCGGTCGGCTCTAGCGTGGCGCCCCCATCGCCCGCCCCGGCGGGCGGCATACGGTGTCCCCGTGGACCCCAGAGCGGATACCGATATCGAGCGCGCCCTCGTCGTCGTCGCCCACCCGGACGATGCGGACTTCGGCGCGGCGGGAACCCTGACCCGGTGGGTCGACGCCGGCATCACCGTGACCCTCCTGTGCTGCACCCACGGAGAGCAGGGGGCCCGGCCCGACGCGGACATCACGGCGATCCCGGCCCTGCGGGAGCGCGAACAGCGACGCGCGAGCCACGAGCTCGGGGTCACCGACGTCCGCTTCCTCGACGGCCATCGCGACGGCTGGCTCGTCCCGAGCTTCGAGCTCCAGCGAGACATCGTCCGGGTCATCCGCGACGTCAGGCCACAGCGGATCCTCACCCAGTCCCCCGAGCGGGTGTGGGACCGGATCCAGGCCTCGCACCCCGACCACCTCGCGGCCGGCGAGGCGACCGTCCGCGCGGCCTACCCCGCCGCCGAGAACCCGTTCGCCTGGCCGGAGCTCGGCCTGCCCTTCTGGCACGTCACCGAGCTCTGGCTCATGGCGTTCCCGGACCCGAACCACGCCGTCGACGTCACCGACGTCTTCGACCGCAAGGTCGCGGCGCTCAGGGCGCACGCCTCCCAGACCGGCCATCGCGACGACCTGGAGGAGAGGCTGCGCTGGATGAGCGGCGCCATGGCCCGTCAGTCCGGCCTGGCCGAGGGACGCCTCGCCGAGGCGTTCCGCATCTGCCCGATCAACTGACCACGACCCACCCAGCAAGGAGACCAGCATGGCTCGCGCACTCGTCGCCGCGGCCCACGGTGGCACCGACGTCCTCCACGTGCAGGAGCGGCCCGACCCGACCCCTGCCGCCGGTCAGGTCCTCGTCGACGTCGCCGCCGTCGGCGTCAACTTCATCGACGTCTACGACCGCCAGGGCGTCTACCCGACGTCGCCGCCCTTCGTCCTGTGCCGGGAGGGAGCGGGGGTCGTCCGTGGGACGGGGGCACGGGTCGCGTGGGCGATGCTGCTCGGGTCGGGCGCGACGGTCGCCGCCCTGCCGGAGGCCGCGCTCGTCCCCGTCCCGGACGACGTCCCCCTCGACGTCGCCGCCGCGGCCATGCTCCAGGGAATGACGGCGCACTACCTCGTCAACAGCACCTACTCCGTCAAGGCCGGGGACGTATGCCTCGTGCACGCGGCGGCGGGCGGCGTCGGCCAGCTCCTCGTCCAGATGATCACCGCGAAGGGCGCCACCGTCGTCGCGACCGCGGGCTCACCGGAGAAGCTCGACATCGCCCGGGGACTCGGCGCCGAGTACCTCATCGACTACTCGGCGTTCGACACCCCCGCCGACCTGGCCGCCGCGGTCCGGGACGCCGCCCACCGAGGCGTCGACGTCGCCTACGACGGGGTCGGCAGGGCGACGTTCGACGCCTCCCTCGCCGCGCTCCGCCCGCGCGGAATGGTCGTCCTCTTCGGCGGCTCGAGCGGGCAGGTCCCGCCGCTCGACCTCCAGCGGCTCAACGCTGCCGGGTCCGTGTTCGTCACCCGCCCCAGCCTCGCCCACTACGTCCTCACGCGCGAGGAGCTCCTCGAGCGGGGCACGTCCGTCCTCGGCGACATCGCCGCCGGGCGCCTCCACATCGACATCGGCGGCCGGTGGCCGCTCGATGAGGCCGGCGCGGCCTACGACACGCTCGAGGGCCGGCGGAGCACGGGGAAGCTCATCCTGCTCCCCTGACGGCACGCCCCCGCGGGACGGGCCGCACCTCAGCCCTGCGGCCAGAGCACCGCAACGCCGACGTTGAGGAGTGCGAGCGCGCCGGCGGCGTTGACGAGCGTCGCGTGCGGCTCGCCCTTGCGGGCCTTGACGCTCGCCATCTCCGCGCACGCGACGACGGCGAGCGCGACGAGCAGCTTGATGGTCGTCCACACGTGGTTCGGCGCGGGTGAGGCGCTCGTCGCGCTCGCCTCGGCGAGCCCTATGAGGATGATGCCGGTGAGGAGCTGGGCGCGGGCGCCCCACACGAGCGCCGGGGTGGCCTGCCCGCGGGCGACAAAGACGGCGCTGCCGACGATGGCGGCGACGCCGAGGATGTGCAGGAGCAGAACGATGTTCGTGAGCAGGTCCATGCCGCCACCCTAGGCGACCGGGCTAGATGAGCCGCCGGCCCATCGCCCACGCGGTGAGCTCGTGTCGTGACGAGAGCTGCAGCTTGCGCAGGACCGAGGACACGTGGGTCTCGACGGTCTTGACGGAGATGAAGAGCTCCTTCGCGACCTCCTTGTACTGGTAGCCGCGGGCGATGAGCCGCATGACCTCCCGCTCACGCGCCGACAGCCGGTCGAGCTCCTCGTCGACCTCGGCGACCTCCCCTGCGGCCGCACCGAACGCGTCGAGGACGAACCCGGCGAGCCGCGGCGAGAAGACGGCGTCGCCGTCGGCGACCCGGCGCGTCGCCGTGAGGAGGTCGACCGCCGAGATCGACTTCGTGACGTAGCCGCGGGCCCCCGCCCGGATGACGGCGATGACGTCGTCCGCCGCATCCGAGACGGACAGGGCGAGGAAGCGGACGGGCTCGCCGTTCAGCGCCTCGACCCCAGCACAGCCGGTGATGACGTCCACGCCGCCCCGTCCGGCGCCGCCGGGCAGGTGGACGTCGAGGAGGACGACGTCCGGCTCGACCCGTCGGATCACCGCGACGGCGGCCTCGACGTCGGCGGCCTCGCCGACGATGTCGAGGCCGCCGACCGGAGCGACCTCGGCGAGCTCGGTCCGCACCCCGGTCCGGAACATCCGGTGGTCGTCGACGAGGACGACGCGCAGCGGTGCGTGCGGTGTCATGACGGCGCTCCTTCCGACGGTGCCAGCGTCAGGGCGACCTCCGTGCCCTGGTCGAGGCGGCGGATCCGGGCCGAGCCGCCGGCCCGGTCCATCCGCCCGAGGATGGACTCCCGAACCCCGAGCCGGTCGGGCGGCACGTCGTCGAGGGAGAACCCCGGACCGTGGTCGCGGACGTACACCTCCACGCCGCTCGGCCCGATCTCCGCGTATGCCGTGACCGGGGGGCTCCCGTGCCGGACCGCGTTGAGGACCGCCTCGCGGAACGCCCGGACGAGGGCCGTCCCCGACCCGTTCATCGGCCGGTCCCCGGTGACGACGAGGTCGACGGGCACCCCGTTGTCGTCCTCGACGTCATGAGCGACGGCGGTCAGGGACGCGCCGAGGGAGTCCCCCTCGCCGCTCGGAGCGTCATAGAGCCACGAGCGCAGCTCGCGCTCCTGGGCCCGGGCCAGCTGGGCGACGGCCGTCGGGTTGTCGGCGCGACGCTGGATGAGCGCGAGGGTCTGCAGGACGGAGTCGTGCAGGTGGGCGGCGATGTCGGCGCGTTCGGTGGCACGGGCCGCGGCGACCTGTTCGGCGCGCAGGTCCCCCCACATCCGGACGATCCACGGGGTCGCGACGAGGGCCGCCCCGGCGAGGACGGCGAGCGTCGCGAGCCCGGCGTCCCAGAGTGCGGCGAGCGAGCGGCCCCTCGTGACGAGGACGACGATGCCGACGACGGACAGGAGGAGCCCGGCGACGACCCGCGCGACGCCCATGCGCCGGTCCCCCACCGACCCTGCGACCCATCGGGTCCGCTGGGCCTCGCCGAGCTGGGACCACGCGAGGAGCGCACCGCCGACGATGGCGACGAGAGGGACGAGCGTTCCCGCATGGACGTCGACCCCGGAACGCTGGAGGGCGAGGAGGCCGCCGGCCGCGGCGACGAAGGCGCCGAGGACCAGCAGCGCGGCGCTTCGGTCGCGCGCGGTCGTCTCCTCGGTGACCGGGCGCGCCGGCGGGACGGCTCCGGCATACGCCCGGGCCGCCGGGACGCCGACCATCCCGGCGCTCTCGGCGGGTGCAAGAGCCCAGAGGAAGGCGTAGGCGACGGCCCCGGAGCCGCCGAGGACGGTGAGCACGACGACGACGATGCGGACCACCCGGACCGGCACGCCGAGGTGCTCCCCGAGGCCGATGCAGACACCGCCGAGCACGCGCCCCTCGCGCGGGCGGACGAACCGCGGCCCGGGCACGAGGGTATCCGTGCTCGGACGGGCATACGGCGTGGCCACGTGACCATCCTGACGCACGCCGAGCCCGATGAGGGTGCGACGTCGGGAACCCAGGGGTCGGTTCAGGGTGAGGTCAGGGCCGACCCGCATGGCGGGGGCCGGGCGCCGGGCGGACGCTGGAGGCATGAACGAGACGGCTGCACCGGACAACCTCGACCGCGCCTTCGGCTGGCTCCGTGGCGTCGGCGTGACGCGTGACCGCGACGCGAAATGGGTGGCCGGTGTCGCGTCGGGCCTCGCCCGGCGCCTCGGCATCGACCCGGTCGTCGCCCGGGCCGCGTTCGTCGTCCTCGCCTTCCTCGGCGGCGCGGGGATCACCCTCTACCTCCTCGCCTGGGCGCTCCTGCCCGATGCCGAGGGCCGGATCTCCGCCGAACGGGCCATCCGGCACGGTGACGCCGGAAGCATCGTGCTTCTCGTGTTCGCGGCCCTGTCGCTCTTCGGCGGGTTCGGCATCGGACACGACGGTCGCTGGTGGGGGCCGGGCGGCCTCGTCATCGTCCTCGCCGCCGGGTACATCGCCTACCGCCTCATCGCCCGCCGCACGCCTGGCGCGACACCGCCCGGTCCGGCCGTCGCCGCCGCCGCGCCCCCCGCCCCGTATGCCATGACGTCCGCTCCCCCGTCTGCCCCGTCCCCCGCGGGGACGTCCCGTCCTGCGGCCCCGTACGAACCCGCTGGCGCCGCTGCCCCGGCCTACGACCGTCCACCACGACGGCCGCGCCGCCGCCGCGCCACGTGGCCGGTCTTCCTCGTCGTCCTCGGCGGGGCGGTCGTCGCCTACGGCGCCGGCCTCCTCCTCGACGGGCCGCTGCACTACCCGGGGACGGCTGACCAGCTCGGGATGATCCTCGCGCTCGTCGTCGCCGGCGCGTGCCTGGTCGGCATCGGGCTCCGGGGGCGTCGCGGCGGGCTCGTCTCGCTGCTCGCGATCGTCCTGGCCCTCGGCGTCGTCACCGACGGCGCGAGCTCGCATCTCGGCCTCGCCGACGGCGTGGGCCACCACGCGTGGCGGCCGGCCGCCACCGTGTCGGACGCGTCCTACCACCTCATCGCCGGCAGCGCCGTCCTCGACCTGCGCTCCCTGCCGACGTCCCCGGCGACGCCGATCCATCTCCAGGTCAACCAGGTCATGGGCAGCCTCGACATCCTCGTGCCCCCTGGGCTGACGACGCAGGTGCGCGCCAGGGTCGGTGTCGGCGACGTCACCGCAGGCCCCGGCGCCACCTCGAGCGGGTCCACCGGCGGCGGCGGGACGGCGGTCGAGACCGTCGGCACCGGACCGGTCGAGCTCACCGTCGACGTCAATCTCGCCGTCGGCAACGTCACCGTCCAGCAGGGAGCAGCATCATGACCGAGCCCACCATGCCCCTCGAGCCGGCCGCACCGGCCGCTCCCACCCCCGAGCCGGTGGCCACCGTCGAGCACGTCCCCGACACGCGCGAACGACAGGCCGGCCCGGCCCCCTTCGCGGTCGCCCTCGGCGTCGCCTGTCTCGCCGTCGCCGGGCTCGCCCTCGCCGCCGACCTCGGCGGGACGCGCTTCGACCTGGGGGCCTACGGACCCGTGTTCGCCGTCGGGGCCGGGGCCGTCCTCATCGTCCTCGGCCTGCTCGGCCTTCGACGTGAACATCGGTGACCGGCCGCCCGTCGGCGTAGCCCGCAACGAGGTCGGCGAACGACACGACGACCGGCACACCACCGAGTGCCGCCCGCGGCAGCCACGCGGCCGCCGACGTGGAGCCGCCGATGTCATGGACGACGGGGTCGGTCGGGGCGTGGCACACGGCGCGGTGAACGAGCCGGACCGCGTGGTAGTCCTCGACATCGCCTCCCGGGGCACGGCCGACCCAGTGACCCGTCCGGACGCCGAGGAAGTCGATGGCGCCGACCTCCTGACCCGTCTCCTCATGGATCTCGCGCCGCAGCCCGGCCTCGACCGCCTCACCCGGCTCGAGACCGCCGCCGGGCAGCGTCCACTGCCCCGCCGCATTGGTCGTCTCGGCGAGCTCGGTGAGTAGGAGCCCGCGCCCGCTCGTCACGAGCGCGTAGGCCGCGACCCGCTGGTGGAGGACCGCGCCGGCGACGTCGGCGTCGGACAGTCCGGGGTCGCGCGGCACGGGGTGCGCGGCGGCCGTGACCTCCCCGCTCGTGCGAGCGACGGCGAAGGTCAGCTCGACCCGCCATGGGTCGGGCTCGCTGCTCGCCTCCAGTGAGCGCAGGAGCCGCCAGCCGCGGGAGCGCAGGCCCGCGGCGGGGTCCTCACCGTGAGCCAGGCAGAACCGGACGACGACCCGGCCGTCGGCGACCCCGGAGACGTCGACGCGGGCGGTCATGCGCCGGCCCGCCGGTACTCGGCCAGCGTCGCGTCGACGACGCGGGGCCAGTCCTGCTCCGGTGCGTCGGCGGTGTTCGTCCGCGTGATCCGGGCCCGGAGGTCCGGTTCGGCGACGAGACGCGCGAGCGCCCGAGCCAGGCCCTCGTCGTCGTCGGCGAGCAGCCCGTTGACCCCGTCGACGACGAAGTCCTCGACCCCGGTACCGCGGCGGGCGACGACGGGCAGTCCCGCCGTGCGCGCCTCGAGGGCGGCGACA
Source organism: Actinomycetes bacterium (assembly GCA_021783215.1). GTDB lineage: Bacteria > Actinomycetota > Actinomycetes > Actinomycetales > Dermatophilaceae > JAJXUB01. The sequence continues at coordinate 48,646 of JAJXUB010000002.1, forward strand.
CCGAACGCCTCCAGGCGCGCCGGCGACAGGTAAAGGTCGGCGTCGTGATGAGCGGCCAGGAGCACCGCCCGCGGCACCCGGCCGCGGAGGGTGACGACCCCGGAGAGCCCGGCCCGGTCGACGCGGCGCTGGACGGCGGCGCGCTGCGGACCGTCGCCGAAGACGTCGACGGAGAACCGAGCGCCCGCGGGGACCATCTCGTTCGCTCGCGCGACGACGTCGACGAGGGCGGCCGGTCGCTTCCGGAGGGCGAGGCGCATGGCCGTCGTGACGCGGACCGGGCCACCGGCACCGGCCGCGCGAACGCCCTGGCGGGCCCACCGGGAGGCGTCGATCCCGTCCGGGAGGACGGCGACAGGGGCACCTGCGGCGATGTCCGCGACGTGCCGTGCCGCCATGGCCGACACGGCCGACAGGGCGGCGCCGCGCCGGGCCCAGCGACCGGCATACCCGAGGGCCCGCATGAGCGGCCGCGACCGCTCGAGGACGCAGTGCCACGTCACGGCAGTCGGCATCGCGAGACCGAGGCTCACGCGGGCCATGTCCATGGCGAACGGGCTGACGACCCCCATGTGGATGTGGGCCACGTCGAAACCGCCGTCCCGCAGGCGTCGTCGCACCTCCGGCGGCGCCAGCGGGTTGACCGGGAGGCCTCCCGGCAGCGGGATGTCGAAGCGGTGGACGGCGACGCCGTCGACGGCATCGACGGTCCCCCGGCGCCGGCCGCCCGCGCCCGGCGTCGCCGTGAACACCTCGACGTCGTGTCCGCGGTCCCGCAGGTTGACGGCAAGGTCGTGGACCTGGACCTCGATCCCGCCGAGACGCGGCAGGTAGCAGTCCGACAGGAGGGCGACCTTCACGAGGGAACAGCCTGCCATGGGCGAGGATGGGCCCGATGACGTCTCGACCGCGGCGCACCGTCGTCGCCTTCCACGCCCACCCCGACGACGAGGCCCTCCTCACGGCGGGGACGATGGCGCGCGCGGCCGCCGAGGGGCACCGGGTCGTCGCCGTCTACGCGACCAACGGCGACCTCGGGCTCACCGGGGGCGAGTTCCGCGACGGGCCGGTCCCGCTCGGCGACCTGAGGCTTGAGGAGGCCCGGCGGAGCGCCCGCGCGTTGGGGACTGCGCGCGTCGAGTGGCTCGGGTATGCCGACTCCGGGCACGGGGACCAGCTCTACCCCGACCCGCCCGGACGCCGGCGGTTCGTCCGCGCCCCCGTCGAGGAGGCCGCCGGCCGGCTCGCCGCCATCCTCGAGGAGGAGCGGCCCGACGTGCTGCTCACGTACGACCCCAACGGTGGCTACGGTCACCGCGACCACGTCCGGGTGCACACCGTCGGGGCGCGCGCGGCCGAGATCGCCCGCGTCCCAAGGGTTCTTGAAGCGACGCTCCCACGCGACACGATCAACCGGGCTCTCCGGATCGCCATGCGGGTCCATCCCTTCCCGCCCGAGTTCGACCCGGCGTCGTGGGAGCGCGCCTACACCGCCCGGGCCGACGTCACGCACCGGATTTCCGTCCGCGCGTATGCCGCCCAGAAGCGTGCCGCCATGGCCGCGCACGCGTCGCAGACGGCCGCCGACGGCGCCGACCGGACCCTGGCGGCGTTCCTGCGGATCCCGCAACCGGCATACGGGCTCATCTTCGGCCGCGAGTGGTTCCGCGACCCGGCGAGGCCACGGGGGCTGCCGGTCCTGGGCGACATCTTCGAGGGCCTCCGGCCCTGAGCCGGCTCAGCCGACGAGGCGACGCACCTGCCGCGTCCGGGCCTCGTCGGCCGTGCGGTCGTCCAGCTCCTCCGGCTCGAAGGGGCGGCCCGTGGCCCGCTCGGCGGCGTACCCGATGAGGGCGTCGGCGAACCGCGGGTTCGCCGGGAGGACGGGCCCGTGAAGGTAGTGGCCGAAGACGTTGTGCGTGCGCGCGCCACCGGTCCGGTCGTCGCCGTTGTTGCCGTAGCCGTGGCGTACGACCCCGAACGGCTTCTGGCCCGGGGACAGCGTCGTCGAACCGGAGTGGTTCTCATAGCCGACGACGGTCCCGAACTCGGTGTCGAGGACGGTCGGGCCGATCATCCGCTTGGCGTTGCCGTGGGTCGTCACGTCGAGGATGCCGAGCCCGGGCAGCCGCGTGCCCTCGACGGTGACGAACGCGTTGCCGAAGAGCTGGTACGTGCCGCAGATCATCATCATGGGGACGCCGTCGGCGGCGAGTCCCCTCAGCCTGTCGGCGATCTCGACGAGGTCGGCCTCGACGCGGGCCTGGCCCGAGTCCTGGCCGCCGCCGCCGAGGACCAGGTGGACATCGGCCGGCCAGTCCGCGCCGGGGTGGTGCTGGACGACGTTCGGGGTGTAGCCGTGGCGTCGGATCCGCACGGCGACGCACCGCGTGTTGCCGAGGTCGCCGTAGATGCTCATCTCGCGGGGGTAGAGGTGGACGACGGTGATCGTCCCCTTGCTCGCGGGCGCCGTGTCGGGCATGCGGGTCATCCCTCCTCGCCGAAGCCGGCCAGCCCGTGGCGCGCGGCGAGGGTCCGGCGCAGCGCCATCATGGCCGTGTACGTGCAGAAGAGCCGCTTCGGCTCGTCGTGGTAGGCCGCGACGAACGCGTCGAGTGCGCGGGTGAGGTCCGGCTCGACCTGCTCGACGGCGACGTCGTCGTACTCGAGGCGCAGGGCCATGTCCCAGGCCCGTACGCCGCTCGTCCACGCCACACCTCTCGCGCGGAGCGAGGAGAAGTCGACGTCGTAGAGCCAGCTGACGTCACGCCCGTCGGCGTCGTTGTCGTTGATGGCGATCATCGTCGCGACGGGCGTGGAGGTGTAGGTCCCGAGCGCGACGGTGAAGCCGGCCGGGTTCTTGACGAGGACGAGCTCGAGCGGCTGGCCGTCGATCATGACCGTCTCGCCACGACCGAACGGGGGGTTGACGGCCGCGAGCGCGGTGACCGCCGTCGCGGGGTCGAACGCGCCGCCGAGGAGGAGCCGCGCGGTCGTCGTCGCGGCCGTCGCGTTGATCATCGCGGCGAGCCCGCGCTGACGGAGCGTGACCGGCCCGACCGGGTCGTCGCCGAAGACGACGTCGAACGCCCGGTCGTCGACCGGGCGGAGCAGGCCGTCGTCGGCCGTCGCCGGCGGTGCCGTGAAGTCGTCGCCGAAGCGCACGTCCTGCTCGAGGAGCTCGGGCAGGCGGTCGGCGATCGCCGCATGGACGCCGAACCAGCGCACGGTCACGCCGAGGCGAAGGGTCGCGGCGATACGGGCGACGAAGGAGTCGTCCCGGTTGAGCACCACGCCGCTCGTCGTACAGCCGGCCAGCTGCTCCAACAGGGCTGCGGTGTGGTCGATCTCGGCGAACCGGTCGAGCTGGTCACGCGCGACGTTGAGCAGCAGCGCATGGGTCGGGGCGACGGCCGCGGCGAACCGGAGGGCGTGCGCCTCGTCGAGCTCGAGGACGGCCATGTCCGTGTCGAGCCGGCCGGAGCGGCCGAGCTCGGGGAGCATCGAGGAGATGACGCCGCGCGTGAAGTTGCTCCCTGTCGGGTTCGTGAAGACGCGCTTGCCGTGGGCGCGCAGGAGGGCGACGAGCATCTTCGTCGTCGTCGTCTTGCCGTTCGTGCCGGTGACGACGACGATGCCGCCTCGCACCTCCGAGAGGGCCCGCGCGAGGAAGCCCGGGTCCACCGTCTCGGCGACGAGCCCCGGGAGGGCCGATCCCCCGCCACGCACCCGTGCCCCGACGCGGGCGGCCTTGCCGGCGACGACGGCGATCGTGTTACGCAGGGGCACCGGCCCAGCCTACGGGCGCTCGGGCTGAGTCCCCGGCATACGCGCCCTCCCCAGCGACTGACCTACCGCCTGGTACTGGTCGTGATCACGACCAGTACCAGGCGGTAGGTCGCGCGGTTGGCGAGGACAGCGGCGGGCCGTCACTCCCACTCGATCGTCCCCGGGGGCTTGCTCGTCACGTCGAGGACGACCCGGTTGACCTCGCGGACCTCGTTGGTGATCCGCGTCGAGATCCGCGCCAGGACGTCGTACGGCAACCGGGTCCAGTCCGCCGTCATCGCGTCCTCGGAGGAGACGGGGCGCAGGACGACCGGATGGCCGTAGGTCCGCCCGTCGCCCTGCACGCCGACGGAGCGGACGTCGGCCAGGAGGACGACGGGACACTGCCAGATCTCCCGGTCCAGGCCGGCCGCGGTGAGCTCCTCCCGGGCGATGGCGTCGGCGCGGCGGAGCGTGTCGAGCCGGTCGGCGGTCACCTCTCCGACGATGCGTATGCCGAGCCCCGGCCCCGGGAACGGCTGCCGGAACACCATCGTCTCCGGGAGGCCGAGCTCGAGGCCGACCTGGCGCACCTCGTCCTTGAACAGGAGCCGGAGCGGCTCGACGAGGGAGAACTGGAGGTCGTCGGGCAGGCCGCCGACGTTGTGGTGCGACTTGATGTTGGCCGTCCCTTCGCCGCCGCCGGACTCGACGACGTCGGGGTAGAGCGTCCCCTGGACGAGCCACCTGACGGGGTGCCCGGTGTCCGTGCCGGCGACATCGCGGGCGGCCTGCTCGAAGCACCGGATGAACTCGGCGCCGATGATCTTGCGCTTGGCCTCCGGGTCGGTCACGCCGGCGAGCGCGGTGAGGAACCGCTCCTTCGCGTCGAAGACGACGAGGCGGGCCCCGGTGACCTCGACGAAGTCGGTCTCGACCTGGTCGGCCTCCCCCTCGCGGAGCAGCCCGTGGTCGACGAACACGCACGTCAGCTGGTCGCCGACCGCACGCGCCACGAGGGCGCCGGCGACGGCCGAGTCGACGCCGCCGGAGAGAGCGCACAGGACCCGGTCGCCGCCGACCTGGGCCCGGACGCGCTCGACGAGCTCCTCGGCGACGTTCCCCGGGGTCCAGTCGGGCCGGATGCCGGCCCCACGCCACAGGAAGTTCTCCAGCACCCGCTGCCCGTATGCCGAGTGCGCCACCTCGGGGTGCCACTGGACGCCGTACAGGTGGCGCTCGTCGTCCTCGAAGGCGGCGATCCGCGCGCCGTCCGTCGACGCCGTGACGCGCAGGCCCGCGGGCGCCTGCGAGACCGCGTCGCCGTGGCTCATCCACACGGACTGGTCCGCGGGCTGGCCGGCGAAGAGCGTCGACCGGCCGTCGAGGATGTGGGCCGGTGTGGGCCCGAACTCCGACAGCCCGGTCCGCGCGACCTCGCCGCCGAGGGCCTGCGCCATGGCCTGGAACCCGTAGCACATCCCGAACACGGGCACCCCGGCCGACAGCAGGGCCGGGTCGAGGGAGGGCGCCCCGTCGGCATACACCGACGAGGGGCCACCGGAGAGGATGACGGCGGCGGGCCTGCGGGCGAGCAGCTCGGCGACGGGCGTCGTATGCGGGACGACCTCGGAGTAGACGTGGGCCTCACGGACCCGGCGCGCGATGAGCTGGGCGTACTGCGCGCCGTAGTCGACGACGAGGACCGCCCGGTGGGCGGTGCGGGGAAGAAGCTCGGAGGCGGTCGTCACACAGTCAAGGCTAGCGACGGGACGACCGTCGTTACCCGACCGACCGGACGCCCGGACCGGAGGCGGCCATCCGTGCCTCCGTCTCGGCGACCATCTTCCGCTCGACCCAGAAGGACAGGAAGGGGACGCAGCCGGCGAGCATGACGAGCAGGATCTTCGGCAGGGACCAGCCGACCTTGAAGCCGAGGAGGGCGACCGACAGGACGTAGACCATGAAGATGAACCCGTGAGGCGTCGGCCACCACGACAGCGCGTCGTTGGAGAAGCCGTAGTGGAGGATGACCTCCAGGGTCAGCAGGAGCAGCCCGATGCCGACGGTGATGGCCATGACGGCGAAGAAGCGCAGCCGCTTCCGGGCACCGTCGAGGTCCTCGATCGGGGGCTGGTCGATCGTCACGCGGGTCTCGGTCACCGGGGGGAGTCCTCTCTCGTCTGCCGCGCTCGCCATTCTCCCTGGCTCGCGTCACGGACCATCTTCCACCACATCCACAGGGCGAACGCCGCGAAGAACCACCATTGGAGGGCGTAGGTCGCGTTCCGCCACTCCAGGGGCCGGGCGCCGGTCGGCGGCGGAACCCGCCGCAACGTCGTCGGCAGGGCCACGGCGACACCCCCGGAGGTCTCCGCCGTCGCGAACACGAAGGCGTTGTACATCGGGTTCGGCCACGCGTTGACGAGGACGGAGAGGTCGAGCGACGCGAGCCGGCCGGGCGGCAGCGGCGCCGGCGACGTCGGCGGCGACTCGCCCGGCGCGAGCGTGCCGGCGACGTCGAGCACACCCGCGGGGACCGGGGGCTCGTCGGCGGCCGACCGGACGAAGCCGCGCAGCACGGCGATGGTCGCCCCCGACGCCGAGACCCGCAACGGCGCGACGACCCACAGGCCGGCGACGCCGTCGAGGCGGCGCCCCGTGACGAGCACCTGGCCGGACGCGGCATACGTGCCGGTCATGGTGACGGGACGGTTGCTGGCGTTTGACGGGAACGGCGTATGCGGGGTGAGGACCCGTTCGACGGGCTCCGCCACCGCGGCTCGCGACGAGCCGCCGACCAAGGGCGCGCTCCGGTGTTCGGCGACCCCGAGCTGCCACATGCCGAGGCGGACGAAACCGCCGTCGAGGACGAGCACGAGCACGAGCAGAGCCAGCCATCGGGGCCGAACCGCCGTCCTCAGCACGGCCTCAGGCTACGGGAGAGCGGAAACCCGTTTCGTCGCCGTCGCCCCCGGCCCCTACCGTGGGGCTGGTTATGCGCCTTCTCCCCATGCCCGACGCCGCCGAGCCCGATACGCGCTCGCCCGGCCGCTACCTCCTGCGGCTCGGGCGGCTCCAGTGGCGCACCCTGGTCGTCGGCATGGCGTGCGGGATCGTGTGGATGCTCGCCATCGCCCTCTTCCCGTGGGCGGTCGGTCGCAGCGTCGACGCGATCGCCCGCCATGACGGCGCCGACCTGCTCCGGTGGGCGCTCGTCCTCCTCGGCCTCGGCACCGTGTCGGCCCTGTTCGGTGCCGCGCGTCACGCCATGGCCGTACGCAACTGGCTCACGGCGAGCTTCCGGTCCGCGGCGACGGTCCACGCGAGGGCGCTGCGGGCCGGCCCGGCGCTGACCCGGTCGCTGCCCCTCGGTGAGGTCGCCGCGGTCTTCACCTCGGACGTCTGGCGGCTCGGGAACCTCTACGACGTCACGGCCCGGTTCGCCGGAGCGGTCGTCTCCTACGTCGTCGTCGGCGTCATCCTCCTGCGCACGAACACGAGGATGGGCCTGCTCGTCCTCCTCGGCGGCCCGCTTCTCCTCGGCACCCTCGCCCTCATCATCCGCCCGCTCCAGCGACGGCAGGCGGCCCAGCGCGAGGAGTCCGGGCGGCTGACGACGCTCGGCGCCGACACGGTCGCCGGACTGCGCGTCCTGCGCGGCATCGGCGGCGAGGACGCCTTCCTCACCCGTTATGCGGAGCAGTCGCACCGCGTCCGGGCCGCCGGCTGGCGGGCCGCGTCCCTCCAGGCGGCCCTCGACTCCTCCCAGGTGCTCCTCCCCGGCCTCTTCGTCGTCCTCGTGACGTGGACCGGGTCCCACGAGGTCCTCGCCGGCCGCATGAGCACCGGCCAGCTCGTCAGCTCCTACGGGTACGCCGCCTTCCTCACGATGCCGTTCTGGACGGTCATCGAGTTCCTCGACCGCTCGATCCGCGCCCGGATCTCCGCGGCCAAGGCGCTGAAGGTGCTCCGCGTCGAACCGGACCACGCCGACCCCGTCGGGGGGACGACCCCGGCCCGTATGCCGTCCCCCTCCGGTGACCTCTACGACCCCGTCTCCGATGTCACGGCCCGCGGTGGGCGCCTCACCGCGCTCGTCTCGGCCGTCCCCGAGGACAGCTCGGCCGTCATCGACCGGTTCGGCCGGCTGACGCCCGAGGAGACCTCGGCGACCTGGGACGGGGTCCCCGTCGCGTCGCTGCCGCTGACGTGGGTCCGGGCCCGGATCGTCGTCAGCGAGTCCGACCCGCGTCTGTTCACCGGGGTCCTGCGCGAGCAGCTCCTCGCCGGGCATGCCCGCGACGACGACGCGATCCTCTCCGCCATCGGCATCGCGAGCGCGGCGGACGCCCTCGACGCCGTCCCCGACGGCCTCGACGGGCGCGTCGAGGAGCGTGGCCGGTCGTTCTCCGGAGGCCAGCGCCAACGGCTCGCCCTCGTCCGGGCCCTCCTGCTCGACCCGCCGGCGCTGCTCCTCATCGAGCCGACGAGCTCCGTCGACGCCCATACGGAGGCACGCATCGCCGCGCGGCTCGCCGACGCCCGGCGCGGGCGGACCACCGTCGTCGCGAGCGCGAGCCCACTGCTCCTCGACCGGTGCGACGAGGTCGTCCTCATCGAGGACGGGGTGGCGGCCGCCTCGGGTCCGCACGCCGAGCTGCTGGCGTCCAGCCGGGCCTACCGCGCCGTCGTCACGAGGGGGGAGGTGGACTGACGTGCCGATGCAGACGGACAAGACGCGACGGACCCTGCCCGTCGCCGACCTGCCGAGCGTGCGCCGGCATACGGCCGCGCTCATCCGCGAGCACCGGAGGGCACTGGCCGTCGTCCTCGGCCTGCACGCCCTCGCCGCGATCGCCGCGCTCGCCGGACCATGGCTCGTCGGCGACCTCGTCAACATCGTCAGCGGGCACGGTGCGCCACGGACCGCCGCGGCCGTCGACCGCGTCGTCGGGCTCATCGTCGCCGCCGTCGTCCTCCAGAGTGCCCTGACCTGGGCGGCACGGCGCGCGGCGTTCGTCCTCGGGGAGACGGTGTTCGCCGAGCTGCGCGAGGGCTTCGTCGCCGAGGCGATCCGGCTTCCGCTGTCGACGATCGAGCGCGCCGGCACGGGCGACCTCGTCGCCCGGACGACGAACGACATCGACGCGATGAACCAGGTCGCCCGCTTCGGGCTCCCGGCGATCTTCGTCGGCGTCGTCTCGACCGTGCTCACCGTGGCGGCGGCCGTGGTCACCTCGCCGGTCGGTGCCATCCCCGTCCTCTCCGGCCTCGTCATCCTCGTGCCGGCGACACGGACCTACCTGCGGCGCGCGGTGCCCGGCTACCTGTGGGAGCGCGCGACGTATGCCGAGCTCAACGGCGCCGTCACCGAGACCGTCGACGGCCTGCGGACCGTCGAGGCGCTGTCGCTCCAGCCCGCGCGTCGGCGGAGGTTCCGCACCGTCATCGACGAGGTCCGCGACGCCGAGGAGTACACGCTGCGGATCCGCATGTGGTACTTCCCGGCGGCCGAGCTCAGCTACCACATCCCCGTCGCCCTGACCGCGCTGTGGGCCGGCTGGCTCGCCCTCCACGGGCACGTCACGATCGGCGCGGCGACCGCGGTGACCCTCTACGTCCGCCAGGTCGCCGACCCCCTGGACGACATCATCAGCTGGCTCGACGAGATCCAGGTCGGCGCCAGCGCTCTCGCGCGGATCATCGGCGTCGGCGAGGTCCCTGCGGACCGGACGGCCACCGGCGAGGAGCCCGCCGGGACGGACATCGAGGTCGAGGACGTCCGGTACGGCTACCGTCCCGGCCACGACGTCCTCCACGGCGTCTCGCTCGACCTGCGCCCCGGCGAGCGGCTGGCCATCGTCGGCCCCTCCGGTGCCGGCAAGTCCACCCTCGGCCGCCTCATGGCCGGGATCGACGGCCCTCGGACGGGCCTGGTCACCGTCGGCGGTGTGCCCCTCGTCGACCTCGAGCTACCCGACCTGCGCGGCGAGGTCGCCCTCGTCACCCAGGAGCACCACGTGTTCGTCGGGACGGTGGCGGAGAACCTCCGGCTGGCGCGCACCGACGCCACCGACGAGGAGCTGCTCGAGGCCCTCGGCGCCGTCGACGCCGACGACTGGGCGCTCGAGCTTCCCGAGGGGCTGGCGACCGTCGTCGGCTCCGGAGGTCACCCGCTGACGGAACCCCAGTCGCAGCAGCTCGCCCTCGCGCGGCTCGTCCTCGCCGACCCGCACACGCTGGTCCTCGACGAGGCGACGTCGCTGCTCGACCCACGCGCCGCCCGACATCTCGAGCGGTCGCTGGCGGCCGTCGTCGACGGCCGGACGGTCGTCGCGATCGCCCACCGGCTGCATACGGCCCACGACGCCGACCGCGTCGCCGTCGTCGAGGACGGCGTCGTCACCGAGCTCGGCCCCCACGACGAGCTCATGGCCCACGACGGGGCGTACGCCGCCCTGTGGCACTCGTGGACGACCCCGACCGGCTGACCCCGAACGTCCCCGCCGGGGTGATGACGCGCGGTATCACCCCGGCTGCGGGAGGCCGGACGCGGCGAGGACCGGCGGGGTCGGCGCGACACCGCCGGGAACGGCCGGGTGGCCGGCGGCGACCGGTTCGAGCCGCTCGTATGCCGACCCCTGCGCCGGGCGGCGGTCCGCCTCGCCCTTGTTCGGCCACAGCGAGAAGGCCCGCTCGGCCTGGGCGGTGATCGTCAGCGCCGGGTTGACCCCGAGGTTCGCCGAGACCGCCGACCCGTCGACGATGTGGACCCCCGGGTGACCCCACGCCCGGTGGTAGGGGTCGACGACGCCCGTCGCCGGCGTCGCGGAGATCGGGCAGCCGCCGAGGAAGTGGGCCGTGAGGGGGATGTTGAAGATCTCCCCCCACGTCCCTCCGGCGAACGTCGGCACCCCCGTCCGCTCGGCCAGCCGCCGGGCGATGTCCCTGACGGCCCTGTGGCCGGCGGCGATGTACGTCGGGTTGGGCTCGCCATGCCCCTGCGCCGAGGTCAACCCTCGCCCGAGGAGGCCGCTGCGGCCGGAGACGTCCAGGGAGTTGTCGCGCGTCTGCATGACGAGGCCGATGATCGCCCGCTCGCTGAACCGCCGCGTGACCATGGCGCGGACCAGTGCCGCCGGGTGCTTGGCGGCCTCCCGGAGGAAGAGCAGCGGCCGCGGCGTCGTCGTGTCGCCACGGACGGCGAGCGTCGCCAAGGCCCCCATGAGGTTGGATCCCTTGCCGTACCGGACGTTCTCCACATGGGTGTCCGCGTCCGGGTGGAAGCTGGTCGTGATGGCGACCCCGTGGGTGAGGTCGGCGTCCGGCGGCACCGACATCGCCGTGGCGCCGAGGAGCGCCTCGGAGTTCGTCCGGGTCAGCTGCCCGAGCCGGTCGGACAGGAGCGGCAGCTCCCCCTCGGCCTTCATCGCGTGGAGGAGCTTCTGGGTCCCCCAGGTGCCGGCCGCGACGACGACCTGGCGAGCCGTGACGACCCGCTTGTCCTTGGCCCGGCGGCCCCATGCTCCAGTGCGCTCATGGCATATCCGGTATGCCGTGGGGTCACCGGGCACCGGACCGACCCGGGTGACGGTCCGCAGGGGTTCGACGGTGGCGCCGAGCCCCTCGGCGAGGGCGAGGTAGTTCTTGACGAGCGTGTTCTTGGCCCCGACCCGGCAGCCGACCATGCAGTTGCCGCACTCGATGCAGCCGGTCCGCGCCGGCCCGGCGCCGCCGAAGAACGGGTCGGGCACCTCGGTGCCGGGCTCGCCGAAGAACACCCCGACGGGCGTCTTCCGGTACGTCTCCCCCACCCCGAGGTCGTCGGCGGCCTGCCTCATGATCTGCTCGACCGGCCCGTCGCACGGGTTCGTGACGACGCCGAGCATGCGGCTGGCCGTCTCGTAGTGCGGCGCGAGCTCGTCCTGCCAGTCGGTGATCGCGCCCCACTGCCGGTCGGTGAAGAACGGCTTCGGCGGCACGTAGAGGGTGTTGGCGTAGTTGAGGCTCCCGCCCCCGACGCCTGCGCCGGCGAGGATCACGACGTCGGGCAGCTTGTGGATGCGCTGCACCCCGAACAGGCCCAGCCGCGGCGCCCACAGGTAGCTGCGGACGTCCCAGCTCGTCTTCGCGAAGTCCTCGTCGGCGAAGCGGCGGCCGGACTCCAGGACGTGGACGCGGTAGCCCTTCTCCGTCAGCCGCAGGGCCGCGACGGAGCCTCCGAAGCCGGACCCGATGACGACGACGTCGTAGTCCGTCTCCGTCGCCGACATCACCGGACCCCCAGCGTCTTCATGGCGAGCAGCGCCGCCGAGATGACCTTGGCGAAGACCTGGTCGGACATGCCCTGCGTCGGCCCGATCGGCACGCCGTGCTGGGCCGTGACGTTCTGGCTCTCGGTGTACTTGAGGATGCCCTCGGCGCCGTGCCGGCGCCCCATGCCCGAGTCCTTCATCCCGCCCATCGGCGAGCCGACGGAGGCCCAGGCCGCGGCATACGCCTCGTTGATGTTGACCGTCCCCGTCTTGATCCGGGCGGCGATCCGGCGACCGCGGGCGACGTCGCGCGTCCACACGGAGGCGTTGAGGCCGTAGTCGGTGTCGTTCGCGAGGCGGACGGCCTCCTCGTCGGAGGCGACCCGGTAGAGCGACACGAGCGGCCCGAACGTCTCCTCGTCCCGGCAGGACATGGCCGCGGTCACGCCCTCCAGGACGGTCGGCTCGTAGGCGAACGGCCCGAGGTCGGGCCGTGGGCGACCGCCGGCCAGGACGGTGGCGCCCTTGGCGCGGGCGTCGTCGACGTGGCGGGCCATCGCCTCGAGCTGCCGCTGGGAGACGAGCGAACCCATGTCGAGTCCCCACTCGAGGGCCGTGCCGAGACGCATCTTCCCGACCGCCTTGACGAACCTCGGGACGAACTCGTCGTAGACGCTCTCGTGGACGATGAGCCGCTCGGCGGAGATGCACAGCTGCCCGGCCGAGCTGAAGCACGCGCCGAGGGCCCCGCGCACCGCCTTCCCGATGTTGGCGTCGGCGGCGACGTACATGGAGTTCTTGCCGCCGAGCTCGAGGCTGAACGAGACGAGCCGCCCCGCCGCGGACGTCGCGACGCGCCGGCCGGTCGCCGTCGAACCCGTGAAGCACACGTAGTCGGCCCGGTCGACGACGGCCTGACCGACCGTCGGGCCGTCACCGAGGACGACCTGGAGGACCCCCTCGGGAAGGCCCGCGCGGACGAGGAGGTCGACGCCGCGCAGGGCGGACAGGCTCGCCTGGAGGTCGGGCCGCAGGACGACGGCGTTGCCGGCGATGAGCGCGGGCAGGAGGTCGGTGACGGAGAGGCTGAGCGGGTAGTTCCACGGCGAGATGATGCCGACGACGCCCTTGGGCCGGTGGTACTCGACGGACTGGGTGAGCACCGGGTAGGCACCCAGGTGCCTGGCCGGCTTCAGGTACGTGGCCGCGCTCCGCGCGTAGTGGCGGGCGACGATGGCACAGTCGAGGACCTCCTCGAAGGCGTGCCGGCGCGCCTTCCCGGACTCGAGCTGGATCGTGTCGAGGAGGTCCTTCTGCTCGGCGATGACAAGGTCGTGGAAGCGGAGGAGGACGGCGGCCCGGTCCCGCAGGCTCGTCCGCTCCCAGGCCCCCTGGGCCGCACGGGCGACCTCGACGGCCGTCGCGACGTCGTCGGTCGTCGACAGGGGCAGACGCGCCAGCGGGGCTCCCGTCATGGGCGTCCTGCTCGTGTGCGTCGCGGCCGACGGCGCGGCGACGACCCGGGCCGTCAGGCGAGCCACGACCGCAGGGTCGACGGCGAACGTGGCGGTCGGGTCGACGCCGGGGTCGACGATGGTCGAGGTCATACCGCAGGGTAACCGCCCGCTGCCCACGCAGCCAGGTACGTCCCGACCGTGACGGGGCGGTCGCCGCGGGCGGCTCAGCTGCGCTGGTACGGCGCGACGACGACCTCGACGCGCTGGAACTCCTTGGGATCGCTGTACCCCGTCGTCGCCATGGCGTGCCGGAGGGCGCCGACGAGGTTCGTCGTCCCGTCCGCCGACCGGGACGGCCCGAAGAGGATCTCCTCCAGGGGCGCCGTGCCACCGACCTTGACCCGCTCCCCTCGCGGCAGGCGCGGGTGGTGGGCCTCCTGGCCCCAGTGGGTGCCCCTGCCCGGGGCGTCCGTCGCCCGGGCGAGGGCGGCGCCGAGCATGACGGCGTCGGCTCCGCAGGCGATCGCCTTGACGATGTCACCCGAGGTGCCGACCCCGCCGTCGGCGATGACGTGGACGTAGCGGCCCCCGGACTCGTCGAGGTAGTCCCTGCGTGCCGCGGCGACGTCGGCGATGGCCGACGCCATGGGGACGTGTATGCCCAGAGCGCGCCGGGTCGTATGCGCCGCCCCCCCGCCGAAGCCGACGAGGACACCGGCGGCGCCGGTCCGCATGAGGTGCAGTGCGGCGGAGTACCCCGCGGCACCGCCGACGATGACGGGCACGTCGAGCTCGTAGATGAACCGCTTGAGGTTGAGCGGCTCGGCGCGCGAGGAGACATGCTCGGCCGAGACGGTCGCGCCCCGGATGACGAAGAGGTCGACCCCGGCGTCGACGACGGTCTTCCAGAACTGCTGTGTCCGCTGCGGCGACAGCGCGCCGGCGACGGTCACCCCGGCCTCGCGGATCTGCCGGACCCGCTCGGTGACCAGGTCGGGCCGGATGTCGGCGCTGTAGATCTCCTGCATCCGCGTCGTCGTGCGAACCGGGTCGAGGGTGGCGATCTCGGCGAGCAGCGGTTCGGGGTCCTCGTACCGGGTCCACAGGCCCTCGAGGTCGAGGACGGGCAGGCCACCGAGCCGGCCGAAGGCGATGGCGGACGCCGGCGACATGACCGAGTCCATCGGCGCCGCGATGAGGGGGATGTCGAAGTGGTACGCGTCGATCTGCCAGGCGACGGAGACCTCCTCGGGGTCCCGCGTCCGACGGGACGGGACGACGGCGATGTCGTCGAGGGAGTAGGTCCGGCGGCCGCGTTTGCCGCGGCCGATCTCGATCTCGGTCACCGACCCACCTTACAGAGGGACCGGGGCGACAATGAGCCGCATGCAGCGTCCTCACGACGACCTCACCGACGTGGCCGGCATCCGGGTCGGTCACGCGACCCGGAACGAGCCGGGCTGGGCGACCGGATGCACCGTCGTCGTCCCCGACCCGTCGTGCATATGCGGTGTCGACGTCCGCGGGGGGGCGCCGGGCACCCGCGAGACGGACCTGCTCGACCCGCGCAACCTCGTCGACCGGGTCGACGCCGTCGTCCTCGCGGGCGGGAGCGCCTTCGGGCTGCGGACCGCCGACGGGGTCATGGACGCGTTGGCCGCCCGCGGCCGGGGCTGGCCGGTCGGCGACAGCGTCGTCCCCATCGTCCCGGCGGCGGTCCTCTTCGACCTCGGCCGCGGCGGGGACCCGGCGAACCACCCGAGCACGGAGGACGGGCGGACGGCCTACGAGCAGGCGATGAGCGAGGCGGGAGCCGGCCCCGTGCCGCTCGGTCGGGTCGGCGCGGGCACGGGCGCCCGCGTCGACCGGGCGACCCGGCCGGGGGGGGTCGGCTCGGCGAGCGCGGTGCTGCCCGACGGGACGACGGTCGCCGCCCTCGTCGCCGTCAACGCCCTCGGCGCGCCGGTCGGCACGCCCGTCGCCTCCGGGGCCGCCCCGGAACCGGGCTCGGCCACGACGATCGGGGTCGTCGCGACGGACGCGGCGCTGACGAAGGCCGAGTGCGCCAAGCTCGCCGGGGTGGCCCACGACGGGCTGGCCCGGGCGGTCAGCCCCGTGCACACGGCGTTCGACGGGGACACGTTCTTCGCCCTGGCGACCGGCGCCCGGCCGCCGCTCGGAGCCGAGGCGACCTACCTGCTCCAGTCCCTGGCCGCCGACTGCGTCACGCGAGCGATCGCCAAGGCGCTCGTCGCCGCGGGCGGGTGAGGCTCAGGCTCGCCCGAGCAGGCCCCTGACGTAGGCCGCCTGCCCCAGGTGCTGGTTGACCTCGGCCACCACGCTGACGAGCCGGACCGCGGCCGTCACCGGCGGGTCCCACCGTCGGTCGACGACCCGGGCGAAGGCCGCGTCGTCCATCCCCCGGACGACCTCGAGGGTCCGGTCGGTGACATCACGGTGGTAGCCGACCAGCAGGTCGGCGTCACCGTGCCACGCGCCGACCTGCTCGCTCGAGTGGCCGTAGCCGTGCTCGGCGACGGCATACGAAAGCCCGAAGCGGTCGAACCACCCGTCGGCCGTCCACGCCTGCTCGACATCGCCGAGGTCGGCCATGTGGTCGTCCTGGACCCGGATGAGGTGCCAGGCGATCCATCCGACGGGGTTGGCCTCGGGGTCCGGGCGCCACGTGAGCTGCTCGGGACTCAGGCCGGTGACGACCTCGGCGAGGGCGTCACGGGCGCGGTTGAAGACGTCGACGAGCAGGTCGTTGGCGACGGTGGGCATGGTCACGTCCCTGGTGAGTAGTTCGGCGCCTCGGCGATGCCCTGGACGTCGTGTGGGTGGCTCTCCTTGAGCGAGGCGGCCGTGATCCGGACGAACCGGCCCTTCTCCTGCATCTCCGGGATGGTGCGCGCGCCGATGTAGAACATCGACTGCCTCAGGCCGCCGACCATCTGGTGGGCGACCGCGGCGAGCGGCCCGCGGTAGGCCACCCGACCCTCGATCCCCTCGGGGACGATCTGGTCGTCGGAGGTCACCTCGGCCTGGAAGTAGCGGTCCTTCGAGTACGACTTCTTGCCGCGCGACGACATCGCACCGAGGGAGCCCATGCCGCGGAAGGACTTGAACTGCTTGCCGTTGACGAAGATGAGCTCGCCCGGTGCCTCCTCGCAGCCGGCGAGCATCGCGCCGACCATGACGCTCTCGGCACCGGCGCAGATGGCCTTGGCGATGTCGCCGGAGTGCTTGATGCCGCCGTCGGCGATGACGGGCACTCCGGCCGGACGGCATACGGAGGCCGCGTCGTGAACGGCGGTGACCTGTGGGGCGCCCACCCCGGTGACGACGCGCGTCGTGCAGATGGCCCCCGGGCCCACGCCCACCTTGACGCCGTCGGCGCCGGCGTCGATGAACGCCTGAGCGCCGTCGGCCGTCGCGACGTTGCCGCCGATGACCTGGACGTGGCGGGTCGCCGGGTCGGACTTCAGCCGCCGGACCATGTCGAGGAGCATCCGGACGTGGCCGTGGGCCGTGTCGGCGACGAGGACGTCGACGCCGGCGTCGACGAGGGTCGTCGCCCGCTCCCAGGCGTCGCCGAAGTACCCGATGGCGGCCCCGACGAGGAGGCGGCCCTGGCCGTCCTTGCTCGCGTCGGGGTACTGCTCGGACTTGACGAAGTCCTTGACGGTGATGAGCCCGACGAGGCGGTCCTGTGGGTCGACGATGGGGAGGCGCTCGCGCTTGTGCTGGCGCAGGAGGAGGGTCGCGTCCTCGCGGGAGATGCCCTCCGGCGCCGTGATGAGGGGCATCGGGGTCATGACGTCCCGGACGAGGGTCGTCGCCCATTCCGCGACCGGCGTGAAGCGCAGGTCGCGGTTCGTGATGATCCCGAGAAGCCGGTCGGCGGGGTCGACGACGGGCAGTCCGGACACGCGGTACCGGCCGCAGCGGGCGTCCAGGTCCTCGAGGGTCGCGTCCGGGCCGATCGTCACGGGGTTGGTGATCATGCCCGTCTGGGTCCGCTTGACGAGGTCCACCTGGTAGGCCTGGTCCTGCGTCGAGAGGTTGCGGTGGAGCACACCGATGCCGCCCTGCCGAGCCATGGCGATGGCCATCCGGGCCTCGGTCACCGTGTCCATCGCCGCCGAGACGAAGGGCGCCCTGATGGTGATCTCCCGGGTGAGCCGGGTCGAGGTGTCGAGGTCGGTCGGGGCGAGGTCGGTGAACCCCGGCAGGAGAAGGACGTCGTCGTACGTCAGGCCGAGCTTCGCGAAGGGTTCGGGGTTCGAATCGGTCGGGGTGAGGCCGGGATTCATTGCCGAAGTCTATGCCGCCCCCAACCGGGCCCGGACGGGCGGTGCGGCCGGCGGACTTGAACAAGTCCTTACCAAAGCCATAACCATTCCCGACCCTTTCCCTCCTACCGTGGAAGGCGAGCCTGGACGGCGCGGCTCAGCCGACGTCGCGCACGACGTTTCCGAAGGAGCAGCCATGGCGGAGATCTCCCTCCTTCCGCCCCCCCTGGCCGACCTCTGGGACTGGCAGCTCTCCGGCGCCTGTCGCACGGTCAGCCCCGAGGTGTTCTTCCACCCCGAAGGAGAGCGCGGCTCCGCGCGGAAGCGCCGCGACGAGCAGGCCCGCCAGGTATGCCTGGGCTGCCCCGTGCTCAACGAGTGCCGCACTCACGCACTCCAGGTCCGCGAGCCCTACGGGGTGTGGGGCGGCCTCACCGAGGACGACCGGATGCGGACCTACGACCGCCAGGCCCGCATCCGCCAGGCCAGCTGAGCAGGCCGCTCCACGCGGGGCCCGCGGCATACCGGAACCGGAATGCCGCGGGCCCCGCGTGGTGACGGGGCCCGCGGCATACGCGGGTGAGAGGCGCGTCGGGGTCAGTGGCCGTGCCCGTGGCCGTGGCCACCGGCCGCCGGCTCCTCCTCGTCCGGCTTCTCGACGACGAGGACGTCCGTCGTCAGCACCATCGAGGCGATCGACGCGGCGTTGCGCAGCGCCGACCGGGTCACCTTGACCGGGTCGATGACGCCGGCCTTGATGAGGTCGCCGTACTCGCCGGTGGCCGCGTTGAGGCCGGTGCCCGGCTCCATGTCCGTCACCCTGGCGACGGCGACGTAGCCCTGCAGGCCGGCGTTCTCGGCGATCCAGCGCAGCGGCTCCGCCGTCGCCTTGCGGACGATCTGGGCGCCGACCTTCTCGTCGCCCTCGAGACCGAGCCCGTCGATGGCCGAGGCCGCGTGGATGAGAGCCGTGCCGCCACCGGCGACGACGCCCTCCTCGATGGCCGCGCGGGTCGCGCTGATGGCGTCCTCGATGCGGTGCTTCTTCTCCTTGAGCTCGACCTCGGTGTGGGCGCCGACCTTGATGACGCAGACACCGCCGGCGAGCTTGGCGAGGCGCTCCTGGAGCTTCTCGCGGTCCCAGTCGGAGTCGGTGCGCTCGATCTCCTGCTTGATCTGGGCGACCCGGCCCTGGACGTCCTCGTGCGCGCCGGCACCGTCGATGATCGTCGTGTTGTCCTTGGTGATGACGACGCGGCGGGCCTGCCCGAGGTCGCTCAGGCCGACGTTCTCGAGCTTGAGGCCGACCTCCGCGGCGATGACCTGGCCACCGGTGAGGATGGCCATGTCCTGGAGCATCGCCTTGCGGCGGTCGCCGAACCCGGGCGCCTTGACGGCGACGACGGTGAACGTCCCCCGGATCTTGTTGACGACGAGGGTCGAGAGGGCCTCCCCGTCGACGTCCTCGGCGATGATCAGGAGCGGCTTGCCCGACTGGACGACCTTCTCGAGGATCGGCAGGACGTCGGAGATGGCCGAGATCTTGCCCTGGTTGATGAGGATGTAGGCGTCCTCGAGGACGGCCTCCATCCGCTCGGCGTCACTGATGAAGTAGGCCGAGATGTAGCCCTTGTCGAACTGCATGCCCTCGGTGAAGTCGAGCTCGGTCGAGGTCGTCGAGGACTCCTCGACGGTGATGACGCCGTCCTTGCCGACCTTGTCGAAGGCGTCGGCGATCGTCGCGCCGATCGTCTCGTCCTGGGCGGACAGGGCGGCGACCTGGGCGATCTCGTCCTTGCCGTCGATCTCGCGGGCGTCCTCGAGGAGCTGGTCGTTGACCGCCTGGACGGCCTTGTCCATGCCGCGCTTGAGCGCCGCCGGCGCGGCACCGGCCGCGACGTTGCGCAGTCCCTCCTTGACCATCGCCTGGGCGAGGACCGTCGCGGTCGTCGTCCCGTCACCGGCGACGTCGTTCGTCTTGGTGGCGACCTCCTTGGCGAGCTGGGCGCCGAGGTTCTCGTACGGGTCGTCGAGCTCGATCTCCTTGGCGATGGTGACGCCGTCGTTGGTGATCGTCGGGGCGCCCCACTTCTTGTCGAGGACGACGTTGCGGCCCTTCGGGCCGAGCGTCACCTTGACGGCGTTGGCGAGGGCGTCAACGCCCCGTTCGAGCGCTTTGCGGGCGGAGTCGTTGAACTCCAGTTCCTTGGCCAATGTTCTTCCTTCGCTAGCGGGTCAAGCGCGTATGCCGTGGGCTCACCGCGTGGCGAACCCACGGCATACGACGTGGTTGGAGGTCGTTGAGTCTCAGCCGACGATGGCGAGGACGTCGCGCGCGGAGAGGATGAGGTACTCCTCGCCGCCGTGCTTGACCTCGGTGCCGCCGTACTTGCTGTAGATGACGCGGTCGCCGACCTTGATGTCGAGCGGCAGGCGCTGGCCGTCCTCGAAGCGTCCGGGACCGACCGCGAGGACCTCGCCCTCCTGGGGCTTCTCCTTCGCGGTGTCCGGGATGACGAGGCCGGACGCCGTCGTCTGCTCGGCCTCGAGCGACTTGACGATGATCCGGTCCTCGAGCGGCTTGAGCGAAACCGACATGGGTGGTGTCCTCCCGTTGGGGGATTGAGTCCGTTCTTCGTGGGTGGTCCCATCGGGGCCCGCCGTCGCGGGGGTCGGGCACGTCCGGGGTTGGCACTCGATGGTCCTGAGTGCCAGGTCCCAATCTAGGCTCGCCGTTAGCACTCGGTCAACTCGAGTGCCAACCCCCGGTCGTGGCACGCTCAGAGCGTGGACGTCGCGACGGTGCGCTGGCTCGCCTCCCCGGGGGGGTCCGCCCTGCTCGGTGCGCTGCCGGCATACGACCCGGGCAGCGACCTGCGGATCCAGCGGCGGCTGCGCGCCGAGGGCTGCACCCCGGAACAGACGGCGGCCCTGCTCCTCCAGTCGAGGCTGCGGACCCGGGCCGTCGACAAGCTCGGCGGCCTCGCGCGCGGCATGCTCTTCACCCCCGACGGCCTCGAGCAGGCGAGCCGGGCGCAGGTCAGCGCCGTCCACGCGGAACGGTTCGCCGCGGCATCCCTCGCGACGGTCCACGACCTCGGCTGCGGGATCGGCGCCGACGCGATGGCCATGGCCGCCCTCGGCGTGACGGTCTGCGGGGTCGACCGCGACCCGGTGACGGCCGCCGTCGCCGACGTCAACCTCCATCCGTGGCCGCAGTCCCGCGCCCGTCACGGCGCGGCCGAGGACTTCGTGGTTCCCGCCGATCCGCGACGGGCCCGCGTCGGGGTCTGGTTCGACCCCGCACGCCGGACGCCGGGGCTGGCCGACGTCGCCGGCCGGACCCGGCGGCTGTTCCGGCTCGAGGACCTCTCCCCGTCGTGGTCGTTCGTCCGCGAGGTCGCCGGGCTGGTCGGAGCGGCCGGCGCCAAGCTGTCGCCGAGCCTGTCCCATGCCGAGGTGCCCGGCGGCTGTGAGGCCCAGTGGGTCTCGTATGGCGGCACCCTCGTCGAGTGCTCGCTGTGGTGGGGCCCGCTGGTCCGGAAGCGCGGCCGAACCGCCCTCCTCCTCGACCGCGACGGTGCCCGAGCGGAGGTCGACGAGTCGATGGCCGACGTCACCGTCCCCGTGCTCGGGTCGCTCACGCAGGTCGGGGCCTGGCTCTACGAGCCGGACCCCGCCGTCACCCGTGCCGGCCTCCTGGGGGCGCTCACGCGGGTCACCGGCGGAGGAGAGGTCGAGGCCGGCCTGGGCTATGTCGTGGCCGACAGGTCCGTCGTCGTCCCCTACGCGCGGCGGTACGCCGTGACGGAGGCTATGCCGTTCCATCCCAAGGCGACCCGCCAGTGGCTGCGCACCCGCGGCGTGACCGGCGTGACGATCAAGAAGCGCGGCATACGGGCCGACGAGACGCAGCTGCGGCGCGACCTCGGCGTCGGCCGCGGTGCCGGCACGGGCGCGCAGGCGAGCCTCGTCCTGACCCGCGTGGCCGGCCGGCAGGTCGTCCTCGTCGTCGCGCCGGCCTAGGCCAGCTCCGGGTCGGGCTGGGCGCCCGGATGCCGAACGGCGGCCGCTCCCGCCTCCGTCGCCGCCCGGAGCGCCTCCTGGTGACCGGCGCCCCGGGCCAGCGCGGCGGCGAGCGCCCCACAGAAGGCGTCCCCGGCCCCCGTCGTGTCGACTACGTCCC
>JAJXUB010000141.1 GCA_021783215.1 Actinomycetes bacterium
CGATCTGCACCTCCCCCTGGGAGCGGTGGACCTGGATGCGGATGCCGTCGATCTTCCCGTCGACGACGACGTCGGCGAGGGTGCCAACGGCGTCGACGACGCCCGCGGCCGACGCCGCGAGCATCGGGCGTACCGGGCGGCCGACGACGAGGTCGACCGCCTCCAGCGCGATCGCGCCCGCCTCGGCGGCGGCCTCGGCGACCGGCCCGGCGAACCCCGCGAGCATCGTGGCCCGCCGGACCAGGTTCTCCGGCACGCCGTATGCCCGGGCGATGGCAGGGATCATGACCCCGTCGAGGGCGCCCTGCCGCAGGGTTCCCGTGACGAGGCCGCGGAGGAAACGCTGCTCGGGCTCGGTCGCGCGGCTCAGGAGCCCGAACAGGACGTGCCGGCGTGCCGAGGCGGCACCGTGGCCACCGGCGCCGGCCAGCCGGTCGAACGCCGACCGGACGTCGGCGACGCCGAGCGAGGGGGCGGGGGCGGGGTCGGGCATTGTGGACAGGGCGCGCCAGCCGACACCGAGGCGACGCTGCGGGACGACTCCGGAGAGCCAGCTGACCACCGAGGCGACCTCCGCCGTCGACGTGGCGGCGACGGTGTCGGCAAGGATCGTGACCTTCTCCCGCCGCGAGCGCGTGGCGCCGACGGCCTCGGAGGCGGCGACGACGGTGGCGAGCAGCACGGTCAGCCGAGCCGGCGCGTGGGCAGGCGCTGTTCGTCGACGGCGCCGTCGACGATGCTGACGCGGTAGGCGGCGGCGCCGCCGCACTCGGCCACCGCCTCGACGAGCTCGGTGCCGCGGAAGTGCAGCCCGACCCCGTCGTCGGTGCAGAGCGTCTCGCCGAGCGTCCCCTCGGCGACGAGCCGGTGGATCGTCGGCCGGCGGCGCTCCTCGTGGTCGTAGTGGACCCCGTTGGCGTACGGGAGGAACCCGAGCCCGTTGGTGACCGGCTCCAGCTCGGGGCCGAACGAGTCGGTGCACCCGCCCTGGAACCAGCAGATCGAGCCGGCGCTGACACCGGCCAGGACGACCCCGGACTGCCAGACACGGCGGAGGATCTCGTCGAGACGATGGACGCGCCAGACGGCCAGGAGGTTCGCAACCGACCCCCCCGTCACCCAGATGACGTCCTGCTCGAGCATGCTCGGCTCGATGTCCTCGAGGTTCGGCATGGGGAACAGGCGCAGCTCGGTGAGGGCGAACCCGGCGACCCTCGCGGCCTCGAACATCCGGTGAGCGTGGAACTCCTGGTCACCGATGGCGGTGCCGACGTACATGACGCGCGGGCGGCGCCCGTGGGCTCCGGACAGGTCGACGGCGTGATGGACGAGGGGGCCGAACTCGAGCATCGTCCGCGTGCCCGGTGTCACACCGCCGGAGGTCGCGAGGATCGTGGGGTCGTCAGGCATGTCCGAGGGGCCTCAAGGCCGTGGCACGCGACTGCTCGGTGCCGAAGTGGACGCCCTTGGCCTGCTTCCCGATGGCCGCGTGGACGATGACGGCGACGAACACGGGGATGATCGTCGCGGCGAGGGCGAACGGGGATCCCTGGGTGCGGGCCGACGCCTCCTGGAGGATCATGAGGACGCTGAGGCTGGGCGCGGAGGCGCGGAGGAAGCCGACGACCGAGGAGAAGCTCGCGTCGACCGTGCGGGGGACCCGCCGGCCGCGGCCCTCGGCCCACGTCCCGAAGATGACGGCGCCAACGGGCCGCATGCCGAGGGTGACCGTCGTGATGAGCGCCGTCTTCTCCAAGGAGAGGCGCAGCTTCTTGGCGATGTCGGCATAGACGAGGACGACGAGGAGGTAGTCGAAGGCGTCCATCGTCGACCCGAGGAAGGCCGCGACGAACGAGCTACGCCGGTCGGACGTCAGCGTCAGGCGGGGGACGGGTTGCGCGGCTGCCGTCACGGCGGGCCTCCTCGGGGATCGGCGCTGATCACGAGCGACGAGGAGAATACGCCCAAGCCCGGCGACTGCGGGCTCGCGGTCGGTGTTGGCATCTCACGACGACGAGCCGAGCGAGAGCACGCCCGGCACCACCGGGCTGCCTGTCCGCGGCCCGTTCGCCGTCGCGCCCGGCGCGCCCGGCGCGGGCGGCGCTACGAGCCGGCGGTGTTCGACTGCGGCGCGCCCACGCCGGCCCCGGGCGGGGCGGCGTTGCTGAACCCGGTCTGGTTCTCGCTCTGCCCGAAGACCTGGTTCTGGCTCTGGCCGACTCCGTCATCCGTCCCACCCTGGGTGGACGTGCCCGCGACGGCGTTCGCCGAGGAGGCGCGCTGCGACGTGCTCGTGCCGTTCCACGCGTCGTTGAGGTGAACCGTCAACGCACCGGCCCCGGCGGTCGCCGCGATGAGCACGGCCGCCGTGAGACCGCGGGCGACGGAGACGGCAACGGACGGACGCATGGACATCCCTCTCGGGTCGGAAGACCTCCACGATGACGGCCAAACCTCGGGATTTGCTGTCCCCGAGCCGTGACTACCAGGAGAGCCCGGGCGTGTTGCGGCCGGCTGCGCGGGTCTGGCCGACGACCGCGGAGACGATCCGGTCGAGGATCTCGTCGAGGATCGGGCGCGACGTCGCGAAGTTGAGCCGGGCGAACCCGCGTCCGGGCGTGCCGTAGATGCGGCCGGGGGAGAGGGCCACCCGGGCGCGGTCGAGGAGTGCGCGCGCCGGGTCGTCGCCGAGGCCGGTCGAGCGCAGGTCGAGCCACGCGAGGTAGGTGGCCTCGGGGATCCGGTAGCCGACATCGGGCAGCTCTGCCGCCAGCCGGGCCGCGAGGTGGCGCCGGTTCTCGTCCAGCTCGCCGAGCAGCGCGTCCAGCCAGTCACGGCCCTCGTCGAGCGCCGCGGTGTGGGCGATGGCGGCAAGGTGCGACGCGCCGTGCCGCGCGACCTCCGGAACCCGCGCGAGGTCTGCCCCGGCGTCGCCACCAGGGACGGCCAGGGCGCACTTGAGCCCGGCGAGGTTCCAGCCCTTCGACGCCGAGATGAGGGCGATCCCTCGTTCACCGCCCGGCACGGACAGATAGGGCGTGAACGACGCGCCCGTCAGGACGAGGGGGGCGTGGATCTCGTCGGCGATGACCCGCACCCCATGCGCGTGCGCGACGGCGGCCAGCATCGTCAGCTCGTCGCGGGTGTGGACGACCCCCGTCGGGTTCTGCGGGTTGCTCAGGAGGTAGGCCGCGCGTGCTCCGCCCGCCGTCGCGGCCCCGAAGGCCCGGTCCAGCATGGTCTCGTCGAGCCGTCCGGCCGGCGTGAGGGGCGCTTCGAGCACCCGCCGTCCGTAGCCCTCGATGAACTCGAAGAAGGAGCTGTAGCACGGCGGCGAGACGACGACGACATCGCCGCGGGAGGTGAACAGGCGAAGGCACTCGAGGACGCCGATCATGACGTCGGGCATCGACATGGCGGACGCGGGGTCGACCTCCCAGGCCCAGCGGTCGGCCGCGAACCGGGCGAGCGCCTCGGCATACGGGGCCGCCCAGGTGTAGCCGGTGTCGCCGCGTGCCATGGCGGCGGACACGGCATCCGCCACCGCCGGACAGGGCACCGCGTCCATCTCGGCGACCCACGCAGGGATGACGTCGGGGCCGTAGAGGCGCCACTTGACGCTGGTCCGGTCGCGCCGGAGCGCGTCGAGCGACACGTCGAGGACACGGGCCATGTCGCGAGCCTATGCCGTCGTGACGGACGCATAGGCTGGCCGACATGGTCAAGGGGCTCGGTACGGAGCGGGTGTCGCCGGCCGGTCCCGCGCCGAGTGACCGCGTCGTCACGGTGCCGAACGCCCTCTCGGCCCTCCGCCTCGTCGCCGTCCCCTGCTTCCTCTGGGCGATCCTCGCCCACCACGACGTCCTCGCGCTCGTCCTCCTCATGGCCTCTGGCGTGACGGACTATCTCGACGGCAAGATCGCGCGCCGGTTCGGGCTGGTCTCCCGCGTCGGTCAGCTGCTCGACCCACTGGCGGACCGTCTCTACATCGTCAGCACGCTCGTTGGGCTCGCGCTCCGCGAGATCATCCCGTGGTGGCTCGTCGTCGTGCTCCTGGGCCGCGAGCTGTTCATGCTCGTGCTGGTCCTGATCGGGTGGCGCTCCGGGGTCGGCGTCCTGCCCGTCCACGTCGTCGGCAAGTCGGCGACCTTCAACCTCCTGTATGCCTTCCCGCTGCTCCTGCTCGGCGACGGGGCCGGACCGCTCGCCTCCCTCGCGCGCACCGTCGGCTGGGCTTTCGCCTGGTGGGGGACGGGGCTCTACTGGGTCGCGGCGGCCCTGTATGCGGTCCAGCTGCGGGCTCTCCGGCGGGCAGGCCGGCGGGACCGGTCATGACCGCCCCGCCGACGCGCCGCCCGGACGCCTCGATGACGTTGA
>JAJXUB010000031.1 GCA_021783215.1 Actinomycetes bacterium
GACGAGGTGGCGGACAACGTCGTCGCCGGCACGGCCTCCGTCCCGGTACTCGAAGAGCGGCACGGCGCCCGATCGAGGGGTGATGACGAAGGGCGGGTTGCTCACGACGAGCTGGAACCGTTGTCCGGCAACGGGTTCCAGCATCGATCCGGCGAGAATGTGCCAGTCGGCGCCGTTCAGGGCCGCGTTGAACCGTGTGAAGGCCAGGGCGCGGTCGGACACGTCGGTGACCGTCACGTCGTCGGCGTGCGTGCTGAGGTGGAGAGCCTGGACACCACACCCGGTGCCGATGTCGAGCGCTCGGTCGACGTGTGACCGCGGGGTCCACTGGGCGAGCGTCGTCGACGCCCCGCCGATCCCGAGGACATGGTCGACGTCGAGCGGTCGCCGCGTCGCGATCTCGGAGAGGTCCGAGGCTACCCACCACTCGTGGGACTCGTCGGCATACGGACGCAGGTCGCACGTCGCGACGACGGCGTCCCCCTCGGAGCGGACGAGACGCAACGCCGTCGCCCCGGAGACGCCGAGGCGAGGCAGGGCCCGAGCGACCTCGGCGGCGTCGACCGGGTCCCCGAGGGCGAAGAGCCGAACCAGCGTCGCGACCGGGTTCGCGGCGTCGACGGTCGCGCGCCGGGCCGGGAGGGTCTGCTCCCGGGCGAGGGCGCGCGAGGCGAGGGGCCCGAGAACGTCGGCGACCCCGTCCACGGTGTAGCCGGACGTCGTCAGGTCGCCGCGGAGGGCCGTGACGAGCTCCGGATCGACGCGGGGGGTCGGGGTCGACATGCCTCGAGCGTAGGCCGCAGCACTCCCCCACCGCCGACGACCCTCCATCGGTCCGAGGTAGTCCGCTGGCGGGAGCGGGCAGGGGCTACCTCGGACCGACGGGGGCCGCGGGCGGACCCACGGCGACGAGCTCGTCGTCGACCGCGGCGCCGGCGAACTGCGCCGCGTACAGGCGGGCGAAGGCGCCACCCGCAGCGAGGAGGTCCTCGTGCGTGCCCTGTTCGACGATGTGACCGTCCTCCATGACGAGGATGAGGTCGGCGTCACGGATCGTCGAGAGCCGGTGAGCGATGACGAAGCTCGTCCGGTCGGCCCGCAGCGCGTGCATGGCGTGCTGGACGAGCAGCTCCGTGCGCGTGTCGACCGAGCTCGTCGCCTCGTCGAGGATAAGGAGCGCCGGGTCGGAGATGAATGCTCGCGCGATGGTGAGCAGCTGCTTCTCGCCGGCGCTGATGTTGCTCGCCTCGGAGTCAAGGAGGGTGTCGTAGCCCAGCGGCAGGGAGTGGACGAACCGGTCGACGTAGGTGGCCTCGGCCGCGGCCCGGACCTCCGCGTCCGTGGCGCCCTCCTGGCCGTAGGCGATGTTGTCGCGGAGCGTGCCCTCGAAGAGCCACGTGTCCTGCAGGACCATCCCGATCTCGTCGCGCAGGTTGTGCCGCGTCATCTGGGTGATGTCGACGCCGTCGATCGTGATCCGCCCGGAGCTGAGCTCGTAGAACCGCATGATGAGGTTGACGAGGGTCGTCTTGCCGGCGCCCGTCGGCCCGACGATGGCCACGGTCTGCCCGGGCTCGACGACGAGGTTGAGGTTCTCGATGAGTGGCCGGTCCGGCGTGTACGAGAACGACACGTCCTCGAACGCGACGCGACCGTGCGGGTCCTCGACGAGCGTCGCGCCGGCGACGTCGGGGACCTGTTCCGGGGCGTCGAGGACCTCGAAGACCCGTTCGGCCGACGCCACGCCGCTCTGCATGAGGTTCGCCATCGACGCGACCTGGGAGATCGGCTGGGTGAACTGCCGCGAGTACTGGATGAACGCCTGGACGTCGCCGAGGCTCATCGTCCCGTTGGCGACGCGGAGGCCACCGACGACGACGACGGCGACGAAGTTCAGGTTCCCGACGAACATCATCATCGGCATGATGAGGCCGGAGATGAACTGGGCGCCGAAGGTCGCGGTCCTCAGGTCCTCGTTCTTCTCGGCGAACTCCCGGCCAACGGCCTGCTGGCGTCCAAAAACCTTGACGAGGCCGTGCCCGGTGAACGTCTCCTCGACGATCGAGTTGACGTCGCCCGTCCCCTTCCACTGACGGACGAACTGGACCTGCGACCGCTTCCCGATGAAGGCCGTGATGGCGACCGACAGGGGGATCGTCACGACGGCGATGAGGGAGAGCACCGGGGAGACGTAGATCATCATGGACAGCATCGCCACGACGGTCAGGGCCGCGGTGACGAGCTGGCTCAGCGTCTGCTGGAGGCTCTGCGCGATGTTGTCGATGTCATTCGTGACGCGGCTGAGCAGCTCGCCGCGGGGCTGGTTGTCGAAGTAGGACAGGGGCAGCCGAGACAGCTTCGACTCGACGCTCCGCCGCAGCCGGTAGACGACGACGTTGACGACCCGGACGATGATCCGGGCCTGCGCCCACGACAGGAGGCTGGCCACGGCATACAGCGTCAGGGCGATGAGCAGGACGTGACCGACAGCGCCGAAGTCGACGCCGTGGCCCGGCACGAGGTTCTTCAAGGAGGCGACAAGGTCGGCGAGGTTGTTCTGGCCCTTCGCGCGCAACGCGGCGGCCGCCTGCGCCTGGGTGACCCCGGCGGGGATGCGTCTGCCGAACAGGCCGGCCATCATGAGATCGGTTGCGCGGCCGAGGATCTTCGGGCCGAGCGCGTTGAGGATGACGGAGACGACGGCGAAGGCGAGCGCTCCCCAGACGATCCGGCGCTCCCCGCCGAACAGCCCGAGCAGCCGCCGCGCGGACGGGCCGAAGCTCTTCGACCGCTCCGTCGGCGCGCCCATCCGCATGTGGGGAGGGCCGCCGCGGGGGGCGGCACCGGCCGCGCCGCGGCGCTCCTGGGCGGCCTTCTCCTCTCCGGTGAGGATCCGGTCACTCATCGCTGCCTGCCTGGGATCGACCGTGGACGGCGGACACGACGTGGGGCTCTCATGCCGCCTCCTCCTCTGCCGGGGCCTGGGAGGCGACGATCTCGGCATACGTCGGGCACGACTCGAGCAGCTCCGTATGCCGTCCCGACCCGACGATGCGGCCGGCGTCCAGGACGATGATGTGGTCGGCGTCGATGATCGTCGAAACTCGCTGTGCGACGACGATGACGGCCGCATCCCTCGTGAACGGTCTGAGGGCCGAGCGCAGACGCGCATCCGTGGCGACGTCGAGCGCCGAGAACGCGTCGTCGAAGAGGTAGACGGTCGGGCGGCGCACGAGGGCGCGGGCGATGGCGAGCCGCTGCCGCTGGCCGCCGGAGACGTTGGTGCCGCCCTCGGCGATCGGTGCGTCGAGACCGCCGCTCATGGCGCGGACGAAGTCGTCGGCCTGGGCGACGCGAAGCGCCTCCCACAGCCGCTCGTCGCTCGCGTCAGGGTCGCCGTAGCGGAGGTTGCTCGCGACCGTGCCGGTGAAGAGGAAGGGCTTCTGCGGGATCAGCCCCATGCGGTGCCACAGATCCTCGAGGGAGACGTCGCGGATGTCGGTCCCACCGATGAGGACGGCGCCGCCCGTCACGTCGTAGAGCCGGGGTATGAGGTTGATGAGGGTCGTCTTGCCGGCACCCGTCGAGCCGATGACGGCCGTCATCCTGCCCGGTTCGGCGGACAGCGAGATCCCCTGCAGCACGGGCTGTTCAGCACCTGGGTAGCTGAAGTCGACGTCCCGGAGCTCGACGGTGAGAGGACCGTGCGGCAGTGGCCGCGGGTCGGGGGTGTCGACGACGCTCGACGGCGTGCCGAGGACCTCACGGATGCGCCCAGCGGAGACCGAGGCCCGCGGGATCATCATCGACATCATCGTGCCCATCATCACCGACATGAGGATCTGGGCCAGGTAGGTCATGAAGGCCTGCAGGGCCCCGATCTGCATCTCGCCTGAGTCGACTCGCTTGGCCCCGAACCACAGGACGGCGACGCTCGCCGCGTTGAACACGAGCATGACGAGCGGGAAGACCATCGAGAAGAGCTTGCCGACGGCGACGGCGGTGTCGGTGTAGGTCACGTTGGCGTCGTCGAAACGCGCCTCCTCGTGGTCCTCACGGACGAACGCCCGCACGACCCGGATGCCGGTGATCTGCTCGCGGAGGATGCGGTTGACGTTGTCGATGCTCGTCTGCATCCGCCGGAACCACGGGAGCATCCGGGTGACGATCGCCCCGACGACGACACCGAGGAGGGGCACCGCGACGGCGACGAGCCACGACAGGCCGACGTCCTCGTGAAGCGCCATGATGACCCCGCCGACCATCATGATCGGGATGGACGCCATGAACATCAGGCCCATGTTGAGGACGAGCTGGACCTGCTGGACGTCGTTGGTGTTGCGGGAGATGAGGGTCGGCGCGCCGAAGCGCGAGACCTCCTGGCTCGAGAAGCCGGTCACCCGGTCGAAGAGCTCACGGCGCAGGTCACGGGCGATGCCCGAGGAGGTGCTGGAGGCGGTTCTCGCGACGACGACCGTCGCGAGGACGTTGACGACCGCGACGGCGAGCATGACGGCGCCGCGGTGGAGGATGTAGGTCGTGTTCCCCGTGGCGACGCCGTTGTCGATGATGTCGGCGTTGAGGTTGGGCAGGTAGAGGCTGGACGCGGTCGCGATGAGCTGCATGAGGGCCACCGCGGCGACGGCCCCGGCATACGGGCCGAGATGGGCGCGGATGAGTCTCCAGAGCATGTGGTCAGGAGTCCTTTCGGATGCCGTGGAGCAGGAGCTCGACGACGTCCTCGGGGCTGAGGACGTCACCGCCGGACATGTGGGGGTTGCACCCGGCGAAGGTGAGGGTGCGAAGGAGCGAGATGGCCCGTTGGGCCGAGACGCGCAGCTCGCCGTCCGTCGGGCCGAGCGCCTCGATGAGGACGCGCGCGACACGGTCGCGATCGTCGCGCGGCCCGTGGTGCCCGTGCGGAGCACCCTTGGCGATGTCGGGCGGGCCCATCATCCCAACCGCCGCCATGAGCTCGAAGATCGACGTGAAGCGACGGTGCATGACGGTGGCGATGCGGAGGAGCCGGTCCTCAAGGGTGCCGGATCGGTCGAGTGCCGCGATCTCGGCGACATGCGGCCGGAAGTCGAGGGCCGTCCGGATGGCCTCGTCGACGAGTTCGTCCTTGGTGCCGAACGCCCGGAAGATCGTCCCCTCGGCGACGCCCGCGGCCTTGGCGATCTGGCTCGTCGTCACCGAGCGACCATGCTCGCGGAGCAGGGGGACCGTTACCGCGACGATCGCCGAACGGCGTTCTTCCGGAGGCATCGCCGGGGCTCGGGGGCTCACGGGTGTCCACCCTAAATGAGTGAGCGCTCACTCGCAAAGGCGTTTTCGCGTCCGGTCGCGCCCCTTTTTCGACGTCACCCAGAGAGGAGGAGGAGGGCGGGAGACTGGGCGGGCGGCGGCCCGGGGGCGACGAGGGGCCCCTCCGACCCGGCGGTCGGAGGGGCCCCTCGTCGATGCGTGCCGAGCCCTCTCAGGCGACAGCCTCGGGCATCGGCGCGTCGTGGCTGAGGGCGCCTTGTGAGTCGTCCCCGCCGATGGCCAGATCGCGCCGCTTCGTCACGGCGACGGCGACGACGACGACGATGAGCGCGAGGGCGGCGATGCCGTACCGGATGACCGGCTTGGCGTCCGCCCCGACGCTGAGCGCGATGATGGCCGGTGCGACGAGGACGGACACGAGGTTCATGACCTTGATGAGCGGGTTGATGGCCGGGCCGGCCGTGTCCTTGAACGGGTCGCCGACGGTATCGCCGATGACCGTCGCGGCGTGAGCGTCACTGCCCTTGCCACCGTAGAGCCCGTCCTCGACGAGCTTCTTCGCGTTGTCCCACGCGCCACCGGAGTTCGCGAGGAAGACGGCCATGAGCGTGCCGGCGCCGATGGCACCGGCGAGGAAGCCGGCGAGCGCCCCGACGCCGAGGCCGAACCCGACGGCCACGGGCATCATGGCGGCGAGCAGGCCGGGTGTCGCGAGCTCGCGGAGGGAGTCCTTCGTGCAGATGTCGACGACCTTGCCGTACTCGGGCTTCGTCGTACCCTCCATGATCCCGGGGATCTCACGGAACTGACGGCGCACCTCGAAGACGATGGCGCCGGCGGCTCTCGTCACCGCGTTGATCGCGAGGCCGGAGAACAGGAAGACCGTCGCGGCACCGACCATGAGGCCGACGAGCGCGCTCGGGGTGAACACGTAGAAGGACGCGAGGAGGGTGCTCGTCTCCTTGCCGCTCGCATGGGCTTCGCCGAGGGCGGTGAAGACCGCGTCATGGTAGGACCCGAACAGGGCGGTGGCCGCGAGGACCGCCGTCGCAATGGCGATGCCCTTGGTGATGGCCTTCGTCGTGTTGCCGACGGCGTCCAGCTCGGTGAGGATCTGGACCCCGGCGCCATGGACGTCGCCGGACATCTCGGCGATGCCCTGGGCGTTGTCCGAGACCGGCCCGAAGGTGTCCATCGCGACGATGACGCCGACCGTCGTCAGCAGGCCGCAGCCGGCCAGGGCGACAAGGAAGAGAGCGAGAGCCGTCGAGCCGCCGCCGAGGAGGAACGCGAGGTAGACGGCCGCTCCGATGATCGCGGCGGTGTAGACAGCCGACTCGAGGCCGACGCCGATGCCGGCGAGGATGACGGTCGCGGCGCCTGTCAGGGAGGTCCGGGCGACGTCGCGGGTCGGCCGGTGCTCCGTGCCGGTGAAGTGCCCGGTGAGCCAGAGGATGACGGCCGCGAGGACGATGCCGATGACGACGGCGGCGATGGCGACGAGCCGCGGGTCGCCGGTCAGGGCGGCGACGCCCGCGTCCGTGCTGCCGAGGTCCTTGAAGGAGCCGGGCAGGTAGGCGAACGCCGCGATGGCGGCCAGGACCGCGGAGATCGACGCGGCGATGTAGAAGCTGCGGTTGATCGCCTTCAGGGCGTTCTCGCCGGGCCGGGCCTTCGTGATGAAGACACCGAGGAGGGCGGTCATCGCCCCGAGGGCCGGGATGATGAGCGGGAAGACGAGCCCCTTCACGCCGAAGGCCACGGAGCCGAGGATGAGCGCTGCGACAAGCGTCACGGCATACGACTCGAAGAGGTCGGCCGCCATGCCGGCACAGTCACCGACGTTGTCACCGACGTTGTCGGCGATCGTCGCGGCGTTGCGGGGGTCGTCCTCGGGGATCCCGGCCTCTACCTTGCCGACGAGGTCGGCGCCGACGTCGGCCGCCTTCGTGAAGATGCCGCCACCGACCCGCATGAACATGGCGAGCAGCGCGGCGCCGAACCCGAAGCCCTCGAGAACCTTGGGTGCGTCACCCTTGTAGAGCAGGACGACGATGGAGGCACCGAACAGGCCCAGCCCGACCGTCGCCATGCCGACGACGCCGCCGGTCCGGAAGGCGATCCGTACGCCGTTGTCGCGGCCGTCGGCCTCACGCGCCGCCGCGGCGACCCGGACGTTGGCCTTGACGGCGAGCGTCATGCCGAGATAGCCGATGGACGCGGAGAAGAGCGCCCCGATGACGAAGAAGATGGACCGTCCGACCCGTACGGCCATGGTCGGCGCCGGGAGGAGGAAGAGGATGAGGAAGACGAGGACGACGAAGCCTGAGAGGGTTCGGAACTGCCGGTTGAGGTAGGCCTTCGCCCCCTCCTCGACGGCGGCCGCGATCGTGCGCATGTTCTCGGTGCCCGTGTCGGCCGCGAGCACCTGCCTTCGGAAGACGTACCCCATGACCAGCGCGACGAGCGCGACGAGCGCCACGGTGACGACGAGTGCCAGGTTGATGCCTGACAGGTCCATTGACTGGGCCGCGATCGGCCCGAGCACGAGGCTCGGCATTTTCCATCCTCCTTGATGGTGGCGTACCCCGAGGGCTGGTGGCGCAGAGGGGCGCGGATGTCCTGGCGGCAGGCTAGCGGTCGGCGGCATCGCGCGTTGTGCCGCCCCAGGGAACGGACACCGTCGCCGGATGTGAGACAGGTCACGTATGCCCGGTTCGCGGGCCTCGGACGGCGAAGGCGAGCGTGCGCGGGGTCAGCTGGCGGGGGGAGGCGCGGTTGCGGCCTCGACGGTGTCGACGATCCGGAACACCTTGTCCAGACCAGTGAGATGGAACACCTTGAGGACGCGTTCCTTCGTGCAGACGATGCGCAGCCACCCGGAGCCGTTCCTGACGCTCTTGAGCCGCCCGACGAGGACACCGAGACCGGTCGAGTCGATGAAGTCGACCCGTTCGAGGTCGACGACGAGCCGGACGTGGCCGGCGGCGATCTCCCGGTCGAGGGCCTCACGCAGCAGCGGGGCCGTGTAGACGTCGACCTCACCCGCGATGGTGACGACGACGGGCCCGTCGGCACCGTGCGGGGTCACGGCCAGGTCCACGGCTGCTCCTCCTCGGACGGTTCCTCCGTCGGTGACGCCGATTACCGTACTCACAAATGCCCACACCCGCGCCCACCTCGAGGCAGAGGCCCGAGGACTGGCTCGCGCTGCTCGATGCCCGGCATCCGGGCCGGTTGCGCAGCACGGCCGTCCTTCCGGCGCGCGTCGCCGACACCGTCGACTGGCCCGAATGGGTCGCCCCGCCCGTCGTCGCGGCCCTGCGTGGGGCCGGGATCGAGACCCTGTGGCGTCACCAGCGCGAGTGCGCGGACCTCGCGCGGTCGGGGCGGAACGCCGTCGTCGCGACGGGGACGGCTTCGGGCAAGTCCCTCGCCTACCTCCTGCCCGCGCTGACGGCGGTGGTCGACGGCTCCCTCGCGCCGAACGGGCGCGGCGGGACCGTCCTCTACCTCGCGCCGACGAAGGCCCTCGCCGCCGACCAGCTCGACCGGCTCAGCCGCCTGGCCGTCCCCGGGGTGCGGGCGGCGGCATACGACGGAGACACGCCGGTCGAGGAGCGCCGGTGGATCCGGGACCACGCGAACGTCGTTCTCACCAACCCCGACCTCCTCCACGCCTCCCTGCTGCCCAGGCACGAGCGGTGGGCGTCGTTCCTGCGGGCCCTGCGCTACGTCGTCGTCGACGAGTGCCACGCGTACCGCGGAATCTTCGGCGCGCATGTCGCCGCGGTGCTGCGCCGCCTCCGGCGCGTCGCCGAGAGGTACCGTGCGCGACCGACCTTCATCCTGTCGTCGGCGACGGTCGGGTCACCCGCCGATCATGCGGCGCGGCTCGTCGGGCTGCCGTTCGACGCCGTCATCCGGGACGGGTCACCTCGGGGTGCGACGACGTTCGCCTTCTGGGAACCCGGGCCACTGGGTCCTCAGGCCACGTCTGCCGGGGCCGACCTCTGCAGGAGCACGCCGGTCAGACGGTCGGCGACGACCGAGGCGGCGGACCTCCTGGCCGACCTCGTCGGTACCGGCGTCCAGACCGTCGCCTTCGCCCGGTCGCGGGCCGGGGTCGAGGCGCTCGCCGTCGCGGCCCGACGGCGCCTCGAGACGGAGGCCCCGGAGCGAGTCGGCGCGGTGGCGGCCTACAGGGGCGGCTACCTCCCCGAGGAACGGCGAGCCATCGAGGCCGGCCTCCGGTCGGGCACGTTGCTCGGGGTCGCGGCGACGAACGCCCTCGAGCTCGGCGTCGACGTCACCGGGCTCGACGCGGTCCTCGTCGCCGGGTGGCCCGGGCGGCGTGCGTCCCTGTGGCAGCAGATCGGCCGGGCCGGTCGAACGGGGAGCCCCTCGCTCGCCGTCCTCGTCGCCGCCGACGACCCACTGGACACCTACCTCGTTCGTCATCCGGACGCGGTCCTCGGCGAACCCGTCGAGGCCACGGTCATGGATCCGACGAACCCGCACGTCCTCGGCCCCCACCTCGCCGCCGCGGCGGCCGAGCTGCCGCTGACGGAGGCCGACCTCGGGCTCTTCGGCGCCGGTGCGCGCGAGCTCGTCGACGCCCTCGTCGCCCGGGCGATCCTCAGGCGCCGACCGGGCGGGTGGTACTGGGACCGCGAGGATCGTCCCGCCGACCACGTCCGGCTCCGGGGGATCGGCCAGACGGTGACCATCGTCGAGTCCACGACAGGTCGCGTCATCGGCAGCGTCGACGAGGCCTCCGCGCACAGCCAGGTCCACACCGGGGCGGTCCACGTCCACCAGGGGCGGGCTCATGTCGTCACCTCCCTCGACCTTGACGCGTCGACGGCCTTCGTCCTGCGCGGCGACCCCGGCTGGGCGACCCAGGCCAGGTCGGTCAGCACCTTCGCCATCGAGGCGGTCGAACGCCGGGTCGACCTCGGCGACGTGGCGTTGGCCTACGGGCGGGTACGGGTGACCGCCCAGGTCACCGGGTTCCTCCGGCGGCTGCCGAGCGGGGAGGTCATCGGCACCCACCACCTCGACCTGCCGGAGCGAACGCTCGCGACGCGCGGAGTGTGGTGGACGATGACCCCCGCGGCGCTTGAGGCCGCCGAGCTCGACGACGCCTCGGTCCCCGGTGCGGCCCACGCAGCCGAGCACGCGGCGATCGGGATGCTCCCCCTCGTCGCCACGTCGGACCGGTGGGACGTCGGCGGCGTCTCCACCGCCCTCCACCCGGACACCGGGCTCGCGACGGTCATGGTCTATGACGGCTACCCCGCAGGGGCAGGGTTCACCGCGCGCGCGTTCGAGTCGCATGCCACGTGGCTCGGTGCGACGCGTGACGCCATCGCCGGCTGCCGATGCGAGAGCGGGTGCCCGGCATGCGTCCAGTCGCCGAAGTGCGGCAACGGCAACGAGCCGCTCGACAAGGCCGGCGCCGTCCGTCTCCTCGACGTGGTGCTCCGTGCGGCCGGCTGAGCCGGTGCTTCCGCCGCCGGCCTCGTCCGAGTCGCTAGGGTGGCGGGCAGCGCGGCCTGTGCGGCCGGCCCACAGAAGGAGGCACCGTGATCCTCATCGGACTCATCCTCTTGGTCGTCGGCATCGGCACCGGAACCCTGCTTGTCCTGGGCACGTCGGCCCTGACAGACCCGCTGACGATCAAGGTCCTTGGCGGCTCGGTCAACCTGCCGCCCCTGACCCTCCTCATCGCCGGGATGGCCGCCGCGCTCCTCGCGTGGATCGGGTGGGAGCTGCTGCGCGGCGGCGTCAAGCGGAGCTCGCGCCGGCGCAAGCAGGCGAAGCTCGACGCCCAGCAGGCCCGAGAGGCCAAGGCCAAGGCCGAGCGCGAGCGCGCCGACGCCGACGCCGCACGGGAACGCTCGGCCGCCGAACGGGAGCGCTCGGCCGCCGACGGCACCCGGTCGGAGGCCTCGCCGGCGGACGGGCCGCGCGTCGAGCCCTGACCGACGCCCCGGATCGCGCGGGGCCTCGACCGCGCGGGACCTCACGTTCCCGGCGGTGACCGGCCCGGACCTGCTCGGCTGGCGACCGTCGACTCAGCCGGCAGCCCGGGCAACCTCACGGTGATGGGCGCCGCGCAGCGGATCGTCACCGCGAGGTCGGAACCGACCACGCACGACGTCACGCGGGCGCCGTTCGCCCGTGCCACCGTCGCCGCTCGGGCGCATGCCGAGCGGGGGGAGCCTCCGTCCGACGCGACGGCGGCTGCCGAGATCGCCGCGAGGTCGGCGGCGGACGCCGCCCGGCGCGTGGCCAACGACGCCGACGCCAGCGCGACGCCACTGCTGGCCAGGACCGCCACGGCAGCGATCGCCCCGACGGCGAGAACGGTCCCCGAGCCGCGCTCGCTTCGGCCGCGCCTCATGATCAGCCTCCGACCGCGGCGACCGTCTCCTCGAGCGGGACCTCGGCCGACGCCGACGGCGGCGGCCCCCACCGAGCGAACAACCCCCCGGGCGCGGCCACGCCGACGCGGACCACGCCCGCGGCATACGAGAGCGTGACGACCGACCCCGCGGGAGCGTCACGCAGCACCGCCGACCGCACGGCGCCGACGCCCTCGCCGCGCGCCGCCACGCGCGCCCCCACCCGAGCGGCGTCCGTGCACCGGATCGTGTCGACCCCCAGCCGAAGCCCCATGAGGGCGACCGCGAGGACGAGGACCAGAGCGGGGAGCGCGACGGCGAGCTCGGCGCTGACCATCCCCGCCTCGCGCCGCGGCACTCATCCACCGATCGCCGAGACGATCGCGCGCGCCAGCGCGTCCCGGACGGCCGGTGACTTCACGACGGCCAGCAGGACCGCCGCGAAGGCGCAGGCCGCAAGGGTCCCGACGGCATACTCCGCGGTGGTCATCCCGGACTCGGCGCCCAGCCGAACCCGCTCGAGTATCGTGTGAAGGAGGCGAGTCATGGTGTCCCCTTTGAGGGTTGGGCGGGCGTCTCCCGCCGACAGCCTCAAGGACATCGCGCGCCCGACACCCGCGCCAGCCTCAACCGCCCCCCTGTGGAAAGCGGCCTGGCGGCGGGGCACCTGTGGACGCCGCCGCCGCATGCCGGGAGCCGGCGCCCGCATCGAATGGGAGGATGCGCGGCGTGAGGACGCACGGGGCATCGGCGGTGAGCGCCGACCCCGTGCCCGGCCCACGCCCGGCACGGACGCGCAGATGGGCTCGACGGATCGGCGTCACCCTCGCCACCGTCTGGCTCCTCGTGACGATCGGATCCCTCGTCGCGAACGCCCTGACGACTCCGGCGGCGACCTTCCCGGCACCCGACGGTCTTGACGTGTCGGTCTCAGGCGTCCGCGTCCACTACCGGGAGTGGGGGACCGGCGGGAGCCCGGTCGTCCTCGTCCACGGGTTCGTCGAGTCAACGGCGGCCTGGTCCACGGTCGGTCCCCTCCTCGCGCGCACCCACACCGTCTACGCGCTCGACCTGATGGGATACGGCTACACGGCGTACACCGGGCGCTACACCCTCCCCGACGAGGCAAACCTCGTCGACGGGTTCATCCGTGCACTCGGTCTCGACCGTCCCGTCCTCGTCGGGCACTCCCTCGGTGCCGCCGTCGTCGGTGCCGTGGCGCTCGCCCACCCCGGCGACGTCCGCGGGGTCGTCTTCGCCGACGGTGACGCCCTGCCGTTCAACGGCCGCCGTGGCGGGGTCCCGACGTGGCCCTTCCGGCTCCCGTACGTCACGACGGCATACCGGATCGGCACGCGGTGGTCGTGGGTCGGCGCCTCGCTCATCAAGGCCGAGTGCGGGACGACGTGCCTCGGCTACTCCCCCGCGCTCGCGCGCGCGTGGCTGCGGCCGCTCCAGCAGGGGGCGGCCGAGCAGGCCCTGCCGCGCATCGCGCACGACGGCGTCCTCCACCTGGAGGCCGCCCGGATCCGCGCGATCGACGTTCCCCGCGCGGTCATCTGGGGTGGGCAGGACACGAGCGCAGGCGGCTCGCTCGCTGCCGCACGCGCCAACCTCGGCAACCCACCGACGAGGGTCATCCCGGGCGCCGGGCACCTGTCGATGATCTCCCAGCCGGAGGTCTTCGCGACCGATCTCGACGAGCTCGTCGCCGGTATGCCGGTGGCGGGCTGACCGGCGTCAGGCGAGGCCGAGGAAGGCCGCTTCCTCCCAGAGCTCGTCACGCACCGCAGGATGGGCGGCGTTCTCGATGATGTTGCGAGCCTGCTCCCTCTCGGTCTGACCGAAGACCTCGGCGACGCCCTGCTCGGTGATGACGGCCGACGGCTGGAACGACGTCACGGGCTCCTCGATCAGGGGGACGATCGCCGAGACGTCGGCCTTCGGGTGCCACGACCGCAGGGCGAGGATCGCCTGGCCACCGGGGCTGTGGACGGCACCGACGATGAAGTCGGTCTGACCACCGAAGCCGGAGTGGATGCGGGCCTGGCGCCGGGACGCGTTGGCCTGGGCGAAGAGGTCGACCTGGAGCGCCGTGTTGATCGACGTCATCATCGGCTGGTCGGCGATGTTGCTCGGGTTGTTGACCGTCTCGGTGCGCAGCATCCGCAGGCGCGGGTTCCGGTGCATCCAGTGGACGAGCTCGTCCGACCCGGCAGCGAACGACGCCGTGATGTAGCGGTTGGGGTCGAGCGCGCCGGCCGCGTCGAGGGTGAGTATGCCGTCGGAGAACATCTCCGTCCATACGCCGAGGTTGCGCAGATGGGTCAGGCCGGGCAGGGTCGCATCGGGCACCTCGCCGATGCCGAGCTGGAGCGTCGCGCCGGAGGACACCCGGCCGGCGCAGAGGGCGCCAATGGCGCCCGCCGACCCGGCCTCCCGCCCGAGTCGGGCCTCCCCGGGGCTCGGTACGGCGATCGGCCGCTCGGCCTCGAAGAGGGCATCGATGTGGTCGAGGGGGATTTCCGCGTCGCCGAACGTGTACGGCATACGCGGGTTGACCTGGGCGAGCACGAGGCCGCCGCGTTCCCGGCACGCCTCGATGGCCGCCGGGAGGACGTTGACCTCCATGCCGAGCGAGACCTTGCCGTCCACGGGGGTCGACGCGTGCAGGACGACGACGTCGGGCCGCAGCGTCCGGTGGAAGAGAGCCGGGACCAGGGAGAGGCGAGCCGGCACGTACGAGAGCGACGGGCTCCTGCGCATCCCCACCCCGACGAAGGACGTCTCGTGGATGACTCCGTCCCGCGCCGGGATGCCCTTGCCGGCGTTGAGCATGTTGAGCCGGTACTCCGGCAAGGTCGCGTCGATGAGGTCGAGGAGCTCCTTGGGGCCCGAGGCGTTCCCGGCGGCGACGACCCGCGGCGACTTGGCGAGGCGGCACGCCGTGTCGAGCAGGTCCCTGATGTCCCGTTCGGTGGCCACGCGCGAGTTCACGAGCGACTACTCTCCCATGACCGCCCGCCCTTCCCGTCACGTCCCTCCCGCATACCGCGCCATGAGGTGAAGCAGGACGGGCACCACCGTCGTGCAGACGAAGCCGGGCAGGAAGGCAAGCCCGAGGGGCAGGACGAGAAGAGTCCCCGCCCGGTATGCCGCCCGCTCCAGCCGTCGCTCCTCGGCGTCGCGAATGGTGCCCGCGGCTCGGACGAGGAGGTCGGCGGGGGCGGCGCCGGCCTCGACGGCGGCGACCCACGCAATGCCCGCGGGCCGCCATACCTGGGGGACCTGCGCCCACGCGGTCGCGGGCGCCAGGCCCCAGCGAAGCCCGGCGGCGACGACCTGGAGCTGACGTCCGGCCGGAGTCCCGACGCGCGTCGCGACCGTCTCCAGCGACTCGACGAGGCCGCGGCCCGACCTCAGGACGAGCGCCAGCAGGACCAAGGCGTCGGCGATGTCATCGGCGCTCGCGCCGACGGGCGGCGGGCCGTCGACCGGGGAAGGCAGCCGCCCGCTGCCGGCCACACGACCGTCAGCGGGCCACAGGGTGAGGCCGACGACGACCAGCAGCGCGATCAGCCCCATCGGCGCGGCACCTGCGCAGCGGCGATGATCCGCATGCTCGTCCACCAACCGGCCGCCGTCAGCACGAGACCTGTGCCGCAGGCGAGCGCGCCCGGGAGGGAGCGCACATACGTCCCGACGAGGTCGACACCCGAGATGGCCGCCCCCAGGGGGCCGAGGACCGGCAGGAGCGTCAGGAGCCACATCGACGTCCTCGGGCCTGCGAGGGCGACGGCGAGGCGGCGACGGGCCGCCGCCCGGCGCCGCTCGACCTCCACACTCGTCTGGACCGCCTCCGCCAGGGAGGTCCCCAGCTCCTCCGAGAGGGCACTGGCGACCCCGACGAAGCCTCCGAGGTCGCCGGTGCCGACCGCCGGCCCTCCGTCCAGGGTCTGGACGAGCCCGCACGCCCGCGGGGCCGGCATCCCTGAGCGCAGGCACAGGGCGAGCACCTCCAGGCGGTCCGCGGCGACATCCCCCGTGTCCTCCCGGCCGCGCCGCGCGGACACGGTCGTGCGGCACCGCAGCCACGTCTCGGCCACTGTCCGGGGCACGGCTGACCGGAGGGCATACGGCCACGTCCGGGAGGGCCAGGCGAGCACGGCGGCGACGATAAGAACGGTCACCATGGCGCCTCCTCGGGCCCGAGGACGCGGGCGAGCGCCTCGAGGCCAGGGCCAGCAACGGTTGCGCCGCCCGAGCCCCGGACGAGGGCCGGCACGACCCGCGCCCCCTCGACGAGCCCGACGCAGGCGAGGGTCCGCAGGTCGCCGTGCCGGTCCAGGTGGAGGACGAGGTCGACCGCTCCGTCGAGCTGGCGGTCTACCGCCTCGCCGGAGAGACCCGCGAGCGCACCGAGCGCGGCGAACCGGGCCGGGACCTGCTCGGCCGAGTTGGCATGGACCGTCCCGCAGCCACCTCGGTGGCCCGTGTTCAACGCCGCCAGCAGCTCGCGGACCTCGGCCCCACGAACCTCGCCGACGACAAGCCGGTCCGGTCGCATCCGCAGCGCCTGTCGGACGAGGTCGACGAGGGTGACGGCC
Source organism: Actinomycetes bacterium (assembly GCA_021783215.1). Taxonomy (GTDB): domain Bacteria; phylum Actinomycetota; class Actinomycetes; order Actinomycetales; family Dermatophilaceae; genus JAJXUB01. The sequence goes on from JAJXUB010000031.1 coordinate 16,286, forward strand.
CCGGCCCCTTCGACGTTGGGGGCGCGGCCTTGGAGCGAGACGACGTGGGGATGGCCGACGCGCAGCTCCCGGACGTCCTCGACGATGACGATCCGCTCTCCCGGATCGGCCTCGGCCAGCAACGCCGACAGCAGGCTCGTCTTGCCGGTTCCCGCGCCCCCGCTCACGACGAACGTGCACCGGCGCGCGACGACCGCGCGAAGCACGCGCACGGCCCGGGCATCGAGCATCCCGAGCCGATGAAGCGCATCGAGGCGCCAGCCCTCGCGCCTGGGGATCCGTAGGCTCACGTGCGCCCCTCCTCCGGCGACGGGGGGCAGGACCGCATGGAGCCGTACGCCGTTCGGCAGGTCGCCGTCGACCCACGGCTGGCCGTCGTCGAGCCGCCGCCCGGCGAGGCCGGCGAGCCGGACGGCGAGGCGACGCACCTCGTCGGGCCCTGCGAGCGTCGTCGTGCAGCGGGTCACGCCGTCACCGGCGTCGAACCACACCGAGCCGTCCCCGTTGACGAGCACGTCAGTGACCCCTGCCATCTCGATGACCGCCCCGAGCGGTCCCAGGCCGAGCAGGTCGCGGCTGAGCAGGGACGCCCGGGCCCGGGCACCGTCCAGCCCGTATCGGGCGATGTCGGCGGCGACGACCTCCGCGACGCGGTCCCCGTCGGGGAGGGCCCCCGACCGCACTCGCTCGAGGACGCGCTCGTCCAGCGTCGTCACGGTGACTCCCAGCCGCCGGCCGCCGGAGGCTGGACCGACGGCCGACCCGTGCCGCCGAGGACCGCGGCGACCACATCGGCGATCTCCGACCGCCATCGGCGACCCGGCAGAGTGCCCCGCTCGAACGCTCGGCGGACGGCCGGGTCGGCGCGGACGACCCCGAGAAGCGGCAACGCGACGCGCTCGGCCAGCTCCGCCGCGACATGACGCCAGCGGCGCGGAGCGACGACGATGAGCCCGCGCGTTCCGTCAGGGCGGCGACCCTCGAGCCGCTGCGCCACCCGCTCGAGGTCGGCGAGGTAACCGACGCCGACCCGGCTGACGACGACAACATCCCCGATGGCTCGCCCGGGGTCACGCCCGGCGTCGACGATGACCGGAGCGTCGTCGGCGAGCGCGCGAACCACGTCGCCGACGAGGTCAGGAGACGACGGCGGAGCGACCCAACCGGAGGCACCTGAGAGGACGAGGCAGGCGCGCGACCTCGGCAGTCGGGCGCGGATTGCGCCGCCCTCTGGGCGCCCGCGCAGGCCGGCAAGGTCCGGCCAGCGGAGCCCGGGAACGGTGTCGAGCCCACAGACGAGGTCGAGCCGGCCGAAGGGTGGGTCGCCGTCGACGAGGGCGACCGCCGCCTCCTGGCGGGCAGCCCATTCGGCGGCGAGCCCGGCGGCGACCGTCGAGGTCCCGACGCCACCCGAGGCGCCGATGACCGAGAGGATGACGGGCATGGCGCCATCGTCTGCCGCGTGAGGCCCCGGGGTGGCCGGCCGTTCGTGCCTGTGGAAAACCGGCCGCCTGCCGCTGGCCTGTGGACCGGGGAACCGGCAACGGGAATGGGACGGCCCCGGCTGCGGGGGGACAGCCGGGGCCGTCGGCGGCCGGTCCCGGGGGAGGGGCCGTGGCCGCCGGTGCTCCACCCCGAAGGGGAGCAACCTGTGAATGATGCACCCGCCCGCGTGGTGCTGCAACTCACCGGGAACGCGGCGTGTCGAGCCGAAACCGGCCGGTGGCGGCGATCAGCCGCGCCGTCCTGCGAGGACGGAGTCGGCGACACGCTGGCCTTCCGCGGCACCCGCGGCGATGGCGGCGCAGCAGTGCTCGACCCAGCGGACCACGCCCGCCGGCGTGCCGGACGCGTAGGCCGCGAGCGCCGTGACATAGCTGCTGTCACCCACCGTGAGGTGCCCCGCCTCGGGGACGGCGACCCGTGTCGGGTCCAGCCCGGAGTCGTGCAGGACGAGCCGTTCCAGGGCTCGGGCGACGAGCCCGTTGCCGCGGACGAACGGGCGTGCGGACAGGATCTCGCCGTGTGCCACGGCGGCGACGAGAGCCCCCGGCAGCGTCGTCGAGGCGAGAACCTCGACGAGGGCGTCGAGGCGGGCGGCGGCATCGGCCGGGGTGGGTGCGGCACCGAGGCCGAGCAGCTCGTCACAGGACTCGCCGGCCTGCCGTGGCCGGCCGAGCACGTCGGCGGGAACGAGCCGGGCAGCGGCCACGACATGGAGGCGGGCCAGAGCCTGGCGAGGGGAGGTCCGCAACAGACCGGACAGGTGCTCGGTCTCGGCAGTCGCCGCCGCCGCACCCCGGACCACCTCCTCCAGGGCGTCGGAGGGGACACGCCACGGCGTGGCCCCCCGCATGAGGTCGCGGACGACGTCGAGGGGCAGCCGTGCGCCGTCCAGCTCGGCCGAGGCGGCCGCCCCACGGACCCGCGACTCGGCGGCGCACTCGGGCGTCCTTCGACGCAGGGCCTCGTGCCAGCGCAGCCGCGTGCACGCCTCTCTGGCGCGGTCGACGGCGTCGGTGACACCGGGCAGCTCGGCGAGTGCGGCCACGGCGGCCACGATGTCGCTCATGAGGCGGCCTCGGTCAACCGGACACCGGCGAGCTGTCGCGACTGCGCGACGAGCCGCCCCGACTCGTCCCAGATGGCCGCGTCCTCCTCGAGCAGTCCGC
>JAJXUB010000032.1 GCA_021783215.1 Actinomycetes bacterium
CGTGACGACCGCGACGGTGTTGCGCTTGATCGTGAGGCGCCGAGCATCCGCAGGGTTCTCGACGATGGCCAGGCAGATGCGGGCGACGCCGGGAGTGTAGGCACGGGACAGGTCGTCGCGGTGCTTTAGTGGCACCTTCGGGGTCACCTCGAGCTTGCCGCCGAGGTGCATGAGGAAGGTTCGGTCGCTCACCTTGCGCACCGCCACCCCGGGCATCTGCGCGAGTGCGTCAGCGATGGCGCTGCCATGGTCGGCATCGGTGGCGTCATAGGTGACGTCGACGACGAGCCGGTCCTGGCTCGACTCGGCGATGTCCAGGGCGGTCAACGAACCGCCGGCGTGCTGGACGGCCGCGACAAGCGCCCCGGTGGCGCCCGCCGTGGCGGGGGTCTCCAGTCGGACGGTGATCGCGTAGCCGGGACTCGGTGTGCGCATGCATTTCCTCCTGGGTTGTCCCCTGTTGGCTCGGCCTAGTCATGTCTAGCAGTCGGGTCCTGCGCCGTTTACCGGGCCCCCGAGGTCGTATGCCCGGCGCTCGCCCGGGTCTCGCCGAACCCGGGCCGAAGGGGTCGCGAAGCGGAGCGCGGTCCGGCCCGCAGGCACAGACGCCCGCGCGCTGGTAGCCGCCGGCGCGTCACGCTGAGTGGTGGCTGTCCGGTCCGGCAGGGCGTCAGGCGTCTCGGGTCCGGAGGGTGACGAGCCCGAGGACGAGGCAGAGGAGTGCCCAGCCGGCGAAGACGCCGATGCCTGTCCAGGGTGGGAGGGAGCCGTTGGCCGCGGTGGTGCGCAGTATCTGCATGCCGGCATTCATGGGGAGGTACTCGTTGACGGTCGACCAGGAGGAGGGCAGGGCCTCTCCGAGGATCGGCAGGACGAGGAGCAGCCCGAACACGGTGGCGATCGCGCCGCCGGTGTTCCGGACGAGGAAACCGCAGCCGAGGCCGAGGAGCGCGACGACGGTCAGGTAGAGGCCACCGCCGAGGACGGCGCGGAGGGCTCCGGGAGATCCGAGACCGACCCCGAGCTGGTTGGTGTCGAGCGCGGCCTGGCCGACGAGGAACGCGACGAGACTGCCGGCCGCACCGATGACGAAGGTCGTCACGGCCAGGACGACCGCCTTCCCGGCGAGGACCGGCCAGCGGTGGGGAACCGCGGCCAGGGAGGCTCGGATCATGCCGGTGCCGTACTCCCCAGTGATGAACAGCACCCCGAGGACCCCGGTCGCGAGCTGCGCCAGCATGAGCCCTCGCAGGCTCATCTGGACCGGGTCGAACCCGCCCCGGGCGGCGGAAGCCCCGCGGGTGGCGATCTCATGGCCGTGCAGGCTCGTGAAGAGGAAGGACAGCCCCACCGCGACGACGAGGGCCCCGAGCAGGCTGAACCACGTCGAACGCAGCGAACGGAACTTGACCCACTCGCTGTTGATGGTGCGCATCAGCGTCACCCTCGCCGTCGCCGGGGCGGCTGGGCGGCGTGAGGAGCCCCGGCGTTCCGGGGCCAGGGTCGTCATGCGAGCACCGCCGTGTGGGGCTCGTACTCGACGGTGTCGCGGGTCAGGTCCATGAACGCCTCTTCCAAGGACGGCAGTCTGGGGGTCAGCTCGGTCAGGGCGATCCCGGCCTGGGCGGCGGCCTTGCCGATCTCGCGGCTGGTCAGGCCGTGGACGACCAGCGTGTCCGGGCCCTGGACGTCGATCGCGTCGGCCGCACCGGACAGCCGGGTCGCCAACGCCGAGACGTCGTCGGTCCTCACGAGGACGCTGACGGCCGGCCCGTGCCCAGTCAGCTCGGCGACGGTCGTCTGAGCCAGCAGGCGACCCATCCCGACGACGACAAGGTCGGTAGCCATCAGTGACACCTCACTCATGAGATGCGACGAAACGAACACGGTCCGCCCCTGCGCGGCCAGGTCCTTGAGGAGGTTACGGATCCAGAGGATCCCCTCGGGGTCCAGGCCGTTGACCGGCTCGTCGAGGATCAATGTCGGCGGGTCACCAAGCAGCGCCGAGGCGATCCCCAGCCGCTGCCCCATCCCGAGGGAGAAGCCCCCCGCCCGCTTGCGCCCCACGTCCTCCAGACCGACCAGCTCGAGGACCTCACCGACGCGCCGCTTGGGGATGCCGTTGGTCGCCGCCAACGCCAGGAGATGGCTCCGCGCCGACCGGCCCGTATGCACCGCCCGTGCCTCCAGGAGGGCCCCCACCTCGCACAGCGGAGCGGCCAGGTCGGCATACCGGCTGCCGTTGACCGTCGACGAGCCCGATATGGGCCGGTCGAGACCCAGGAGCAGGCGCATCGTCGTCGACTTGCCGGCACCGTTAGGGCCAAGGAAACCCGTCACCACCCCCGAGCGCGCCGTGAAGCTCAGATCGTCGACGGCTACCTTGTCGCCGTACCTCTTCGTCAGACCGCGCGCTTCGATCATGTTGGCCGACCACATCTCTCCGTCACGGCCTCGGCACCGACGCGAGGGTCCTCGCGGCCGAGCGTGTCGCGCTGACCCTGCCCCACCGCGCTGGACGTTACCTTCGCGGCACCTGTCTGCCCGGTATGCGGTGACGGCCCTCCTGACCCCACGTCAGGAGGGCCGTCGGAGGTCGTCGACCACCAGCGCCCGCGCACCGTCGAGCTCGGACGCGGCACGGCCGAGCTGCCGTCTCCAGGACGCCGGAACCTGTGGGGGGAGCTCCCCTCGCGTCGCGAGACCCGTCGAGGAGCCGGCCTTTTCGGCAGCTCGTCGACCGGCCCGATCAGGCCCGCCTCGCCCGCAGGAGTCGCCCGCCTGACCGTCAGGGCGGACGCTCGCTCGTTGAACGGGACGCTTCGCTCGAGGCCGGCGACGACCTACGCGGGGTGGTCGGGACAGGCGGCGGGGACGGTCATGACGTGCGCGCTGCCTGGAGGGGTTGGCGACGTCAGGCGATGACGCCGAAGCCGCCTGTCCAGGAGACCTTCTCGTTGACGGCCAGAGTGATCTGCAGGAAGCCGAGTGCCTCGAGCTCACGAGCCCGATTGAGACCGCCGGCGTCGATCGCCTTGAGGCCGCCGGAGCTGACGATGCCCGCGAGCGTGGACTTGGCGTCGGCGTCGTCGCCGGCGATCAGCACGGTGGTGGTCAGCGGCCCGACGGTCCCAGCGGCGAGGGTGCCCGCGAAGGTCGTGTTGAACGCCTTGAGGACCCGTGCATTCGGAAGCCGGGCGGCGATCTCCGCGGCGGCCGAGCTTCCGGCGGGGACGGTGAGCTCGTCGAAGGTCTCGAAGTTCAGCGGGTTGGTGATGTCGACGACGATCTTGCCGTCGAGCTCGCCGCGGCGCTGCTCGAGCACACCGGAGACTGCCGGGTAGGGGACCGCGAGCACCACGATGTCGCCGTTGGCGGGGGTGTCCAGGTCGTTCTGGCCGAGCAGCTGGACCGTGTGGCCGGCCCTGCCGACGACCGCGGCGATGGCCTGGCCCATGGTGCCGGTTCCGATGATCGATACGTTCGTCATGAGGATCTCCCGAGAGAAGTAGCTGGCTGTCCCTAGACCTAACGGCACCGCTGGTTTGGTTGTTCCGTCAACTAACCGCAGGCGCCGACGTTCCCGTCACATGACCGCGCGGTGACCACCGTCCCACGCCGCGGCACCTCCGGCCTCGGGCCAATGACATCACCGGGCGCTCACGGCATACGGAGCCCGCACTGAACCCAAACTACGCGCCAACACCGTGGCTGCGGGGCTCGGAACCGGCCAAGGAGGCCGCGGTACGGCCGACGAGCCGCGGCCGCCGTCACCGACCGACTGTCCGCGCGCGGTGGGGCAGGTGTGCCGCGAGCAGTGCAACGTTCCTGCAACGTCTACCGGCCTACCGTGGCGGCACCCCATCCGGGACAACACGCATCCGTGACAACGACGTCAAAGGACACGACATGACAACCATGCAAGCAGCCGTGGTGCACGAGTTCGGCTCCAACCTCATCATCGACAACGTTCCCGTGCCGACGCCCGGGCCGGGACAGGCGCTCGTCAAGCTGGTCACGAGCGGGGTCTGCCACACGGATCTCCACGCGGCAGAAGGCGACTGGCCGGTCAAGCCGAAGCCGCCCTTCATACCCGGCCACGAGGGCGTCGGCGAGGTCGTCGCCCTCGGCGACGGCGTCGGCAACCTCCAGGTGGGCCAGCTGGTGGGCAATGCCTGGCTCTTCTCCGCCTGCGGCGACTGCCAGTACTGCAACACCGGCTGGGAGACGCTCTGCGAGAGCCAGCAGAACGCCGGCTACAGCGTGGACGGCTCCTTCGGCCAGTACATGCTGGTGGACGCCAAGTTCGCCGCGATCATCCCGCAGGGTGCCGACCCGGTGGAGGTCGCCCCGATCCTGTGTGCCGGTGTCACCGTCTACAAGGGGCTGAAGATGACCGAGGCCAGGCCGGCCCAGTGGGTCGTCATCTCCGGCATCGGCGGCCTCGGCCACATCGCCGTGCAGTATGCCCGGGCCATGGGCCTTCGCGTCGCAGCCGTCGACGTCTCCGACGACAAGCTCGCGCTCGCCAAGAACCACGGGGCCGAGGTCGTCGTCAACGCGCTCGAGGGCGACCCCAGCGAGGTCATCGTCCAGCGGACCGGGGGCGCGCACGGCGTCCTGGTGACGGCCGTCCACCCCTCCGCCTTCGGCCAGGCGATCCACATGACGCGTCGCGGCGGCACGATTGTCTTCAACGGTCTGCCCGCAGGAGACTTCCCGGCGTCGATCTTCGAGATCGTCCTCAAGGGGCTCACGGTGCGCGGCTCCATCGTGGGCACGCGACAGGACATGGCAGAGGCCCTCGACTTCTACGCCCGAGGCCAGATCCACCCCACCGTGGCCACCCGCGAGCTCGGCGAGATCAACGCCGTCTTCCACGAGATGAAGCAGGGCAAGATCGACGGCCGGGTCGTCATCCAGTACTGACGAGATCCAGTACTGACGAGGTCGCCGGCGGCCGTCGTGCTCTGACGCCAGCGCCCCTGTCGCGCAACCCTGCCCGGGGCGCCGGCCGACGCCCGGTGGTCGGGACGGCGCCATGGGTGCAGCCGGGTGTCCGCCCTCGTCCCGATCCGGGACACGAGCGGGACGCGACGCGCTGGCTCGACGGGCAGGGCCGCTTTGTGACCGACAAGGGTGAGAAGACCCGCAACGCGGTCGTGGCTGCGCGCTCTGCGCGAGTGTCCACCACGGGGTTCGGGAGCTGTGGCTCCAGCGAGCGGCGGTGGGACCGTCGTGGTCGACGATTCTCGCCCGAGGTCTACGCCAGGAAGGCGGAAAGCGCCCTACCGGCGAAGGGTGGGGGTCGTCTTCCAACTCGCGTCATGCAGCGCCCCTGCGGGAGGACGTGGAGGTCCCATCCCACCGCTACGGTGTCACCGTGTCCACGGTGCGGGTCGACCTCGTCGCCGTCGTCGTCTCGGTCGACGGGCAGACGCCGCGGGTCCTCGCGGCCGGTGCTCCCCGGCGGCTGCCGGCAGGCCCCCTGCGCGCGGAGCAGACGTCCCTCCAGGCGAGCCTGCGGGAGTTCGTCCTCGAGCAGACCGGGCACCGGCTCGGGTTCGTCGAGCAGCTCTACACGTTCGCCGACCTCGGGCGGGGCGGCCACGCGGCTCGTGAGGTCTCGATCTCCTACCTCGGCCTGGCCCACGCGGACACCGGGCCGGGGTGGACCCGGCTGTACGACCTCCTGCCGTGGGAGGACCGTCGCCCCGGTCCGCGCGCGGACGCGGGCCGCGTCGAGATCGTCCGAGCCATCCGGGCCTGGGCCCGGCCCGACCGGAGCGCGCGGGCGTCGTTCCTCTGGGGCCTCGACGGTCACCCGTGGCGCCCGGAGCTTGCCCTCCAGCGCTATGAGCTCCTGTGGGAGGCGGGACTCGTCGCCGAGTCCTCGGACGCGACGGAGGCGACGGGAGAGGGGATGGTGCAGGACCACCGCCGTATCGTCGCCACGGCGCTGTCGCGGCTGCGGGCCACCCTCCAGTACCGGCCCGTCGTCTTCGAGCTCATGCCGGACGCCTTCACGCGCGGTCGGCTGCAGGTCGTCGTCGAGGCCCTGGCCGGCAGCACGGTGCACACGCCGAACTTTCGCCGCCTCGTCGGCCAGCACGGCCTCGTCGAGCCGACCGGCGGCGTCGACCACGGCACCGGCGGACGCCCCGCCAGGCTCTACCGGTTCCACCGGGCGCTGTTCACCGAGCGCGACCTCGTCGGGACGAAGCTGCCCGTCCCACGCGCCCGCTGACCCGGGAGCGGAGCGCCGGCCGCAGTGGGCTACCATCGTCGCAGCCAGATTTGCTCAGGATGAGAAAAAGGAAGGCCATGCGAGCCGCGCTGACCACCCCGGAGCTCGAGACGATCCACGACCGGCTCCGGCCCGTGGTCCCGGACGTCGAGTGGGCCACCTTCATCGACGACGTCGAGGCGATCCACCGGCTCAAGGCCGAGCGGGACGCCGTCGTCCTCGGCCACAACTACATGACGCCCGAGGTCTTCCACGGCGTGGCCGACATCGTCGGCGACTCGCTCGCCCTGGCGAGGGAGGCGCAGCACGTCGAGGCGGGGACGATCGTCCTCGCCGGCGTCCACTTCATGGCCGAGACGGCCAAGCTGCTCAACCCCGGCAAGCGCGTCCTCCTCCCCGACCTCCGCTCCGGATGCTCCCTGGCCGAGAGCATCACCCCGGACGACGTGCGAGCGCTCCGGGCCGCGCATCCCGGCGTGCCCGTCGTGACCTACGTCAACACGTCGGCTGCCGTCAAGGCCGAGAGCGACGTCTGCTGCACGTCCGGCAACGCCGTCCGCGTTGTCGAGTCGCTCGGCGTCGAGGAGGTCATCATGGTCCCCGACCGGTACCTCGCCCAGAACGTCGCCGCCCGCACGGGAGTCCGCGTCATCACACACCCCGGCGCCTGCGAGGTCCACGAGCGGTTCACGCCGCTCGACATCATCTCCCTACGCGCCGGCCACCCCGGGGTCACGGTCCTCGCCCACCCCGAGTGCCCCCCATCGGTCGTCGCCGAGGCGGACTTCTCCGGGTCCACGGCCGACATGCAGCGCTTCGTCGAGGAGGCCCACCCGTCCCGGGTCGCCCTCATCACGGAGTGCTCGATGAGCGACAACATCGCCACCGGGCACCCGGACATCGAGTTCGTCCGGCCGTGCAACCTCTGCCCGCACATGAAGCGCAACACCCTCGGCGCCATCCGCCACGCGCTCGAGACGGGGCAGCACGAGGTCACCGTCGACCCCGACCTCGTCGCCCCGGCGCGGCGCGCCATCGAGCGGATGCTGGCGCTCCGGTGAGCACCGTTGTCGTCGGGTCGGGACTCGGCGGCCTCACCGTCGCCCGGGCGCTGTCCCCCGAGCCGTGCGTCCTCCTCACGCCCGGTGTCCTCACCGAGGGCGCGGCGAGCATGCTCGCCCAGGGCGGCATCGCCGCCGCCGTCGGACCGGACGACTCACCCCGCCTCCACGCGCGGGACACATGGCGCGCCGGTGCCATGACCGGCGACCGAGCCACGATCGACCGGATCACCTCGGCGGCGCCTCGGGTCGTCGGCGGCCTCGTCGACCTCACCGTGCCGTTCGACCGCCTGCCGGACGGTCGCCTCGACCTTGCCCTCGAGGGCGGTCACAGCCGCCACCGGGTCGTCCATGCGGGAGACCACAGCGGGGCCACGGTGACCGCGGCCGTCGCCGACGCCGTGTCGGGGCTGCCGTCCGTGACCGTCGTGACGGGGCAGCGGGCCGTCCGGCTCGTACTCGACGCCCACGGCGCCGTCGCTGGGCTCGTCGTCGCCGACGCGACGGGCGCGCAGCGGACCCTCGAAGCCGACCAGGTCGTCCTGGCGACCGGCGGCCTCGGCGGCCTCTTCCCGCATACGACCAACCCGCTCACCGCTCTCGGGCAGGGGGTCGCCCTCGCCGCGCGCGCCGGTGCGCGGACCGATGACCTGCACCTCGTCCAGTTCCACCCGACGGGCCTCGACGTCGGCCGTGACCCCATGCCGTTGCTCACCGAGGCGCTGCGCGGGGCGGGCGCGGTGCTGCTGGCCGACGGACACCGGTTCGTCGGCGAGCTCCAGCCCCGGGACGTCGTCTCCGCCGCCGTATGGGACGCGCTCGCCTCCGGGCGCCAGATCCACCTCGACGCCCGGCACGTCGACGGCCTCGCGGCGCGGTTCCCGTCCGTCGTCGCGCTCTGTGCCGAGTCCGGGCTCGACCCGCGCCGCGACCTTTTGCCGGTCAGGCCCACGGTCCACTACTCCATGGGCGGGGTGACGACGGACGCCCGCGCCCGCACGAGTGTGCCGGGCCTGTATGCCGTCGGCGAGGTCTCCCGCACGGGGCTGCACGGCGCCAACCGGTTGGCGTCGAACTCCCTCCTCGAGGCCGTCGTCACCGGGCAGGCCGCGGCCGCGGACATCCGTGCTGTCCGTGGGAGCGGCTGGCGCGCCGAGGTCCCGCCCGCCGACCCCGCGACGCTCCGGGCCGCCGCAGACACCCGTGTGGGCCTCGCCTCGGTTCGGGCGCTCCTCGGCGAGGCGTGCGGCGTCGTGCGCGACGGCGCGACCCTCGCGGCGGCCGTCGGTCGGCTCGACCCGCTTGCCGGCGACGACGCGGCCTACGTGGCGTGGCTCGTCGCCCGCTCCGCCCTCGCGCACCCACACAGCGTCGGCGCCCACCGACGCAGCGACGACCCGGCTGTTGCCGCCACCCACGGGGTTCCCGCATGACCTCCGACCTGGAGGTCGACCGCATCGTGCGCGCCTGCCTGGCCGAGGACCTCGGTCCGGTCGGCGACCTCACGAGCGAGTGGACCGTACCGGCAGGGGCCACCGGCACGGCGCACGTCGTCGCGCGCGAGGCCGGGGTCCTGTCCGGGACGCGGTCCGTGGCCGCGGCGTACGCGGTGCTCGACCCCTCGCTGAGGGTGACGTGGCACGTCGCCGACGGCGGTCGGGTCGAGCCGGGCACGCGCGTCGCCACGGTGACGGGTTCGGCGCGCTCGATCCTCGCGGGGGAGCGGACGGCGCTCAACCTCCTCGGGCACCTCAGCGGCGTCGCAACGCGGACGGCCCACGTCGTCGCTCTCGTCGCCGGCACCGGCGCGCGCATCGTCGATACCCGCAAGACGACCCCCGGTCTGCGCGCGCTTCAGAAGGAGGCCGTCGTCCACGGCGGCGGTGGGAACCACCGCTTCGGCCTGCACGACGCCGTCCTCGTCAAGGACAACCACATCGCCCTCGGCGGCGGGCTCGAGGCGGTCCTCGCGCGCCTCGACGACCGGCCCGGGCACCTGACCCCGGTCGAGGTCGAGGTCGACACTCTCGAGCAGCTCGCCGTCGTGCTCGGGCACGACGCGAGGCGGGTCGCCCAGGGACGGCGACCGGTCGTCACGGCGGTCCTCCTGGACAACATGCCCCCCGAGGTCGTCCGTGTAGGGGTCACGCGGGTGCGCGCCCACCCCGTCCCCGTCCTCGTCGAGGTGTCCGGCGGGGTGAGTGAGGCAACCGTCCGCGCCCTCGCCGAGGCCGGCCCGGACGTCATCTCCCTCGGCGCCCTGACCCACTCGGTGCGCTGTCTCGACCTCGGGCTCGACCATGCCGGGTGAAGGGTGCCCGACGCGTGCGACACGCGAATGCGACCACACCACTGAACACCTACAGCCGTATGGACCCGGGCGCAGACGAGTCCGCCCGGGCTGCCGATGGGGCAGCCCGGGCGGCCCGGACGGACGCCAAGCCCGCGCAACGCCTGGACCAGCTGCGAACGAGGTTCGCGGCATATCCGCGGGTCAGGAGCGCATGAGGCTCAGAGGTCGAAGTACATCTCGAACTCGTGAGGGTGAGGCCGGAAGCGGATCGGGTCGACCTCGTTCTTGCGCTTCCAGTCGATCCACGTGTCGATGAGGTCCTGGGTGAAGACCCCACCCTCGAGGAGGAAGTCGTGGTCGGCCTCGAGGGCGTCGAGGACCTCGGGGAGAGACCCCGGGACCTGGGCGATCTGCTCGTGCTCCTCCGGAGGCAGCTCGTAGAGGTCCTTGTCGACCGGCTCCGGCGGCTCGATGCGGTTCCTGATGCCGTCGAGGCCCGCCATGAGCTGCGCGGCGAACGAGAGGTAAGGGTTGGACGACGGGTCCGGGATCCGGAACTCGATGCGCTTGGCCTTGGGGGAGTCGCCGGCGATCGGGATCCGGACGCACGCCGAGCGGTTCCGGGCCGAGTAGACCAAGTTGACCGGCGCCTCGTAGCCCGGCACGAGCCGGTGGTAGCTGTTGACCGTCGGGTTGGTGAACGCGAGCAGCGCCGGCGCGTGCTTGAGCAGGCCACCGATGTACCACCGGGCGAGGTCGGACAGGCCGCCGTAGCCGTTCGCGTCGTAGAACAGGGGCTCCCCGTCCTTCCAGAGCGACTGGTGGGTGTGCATGCCCGAGCCGTTGTCGCCGAAGATCGGTTTCGGCATGAACGTCACCGTCTTGCCGAGCTCCCAGACGGTGTTCTTGACGATGTACTTGAACTTCATCATGTCGTCGCCGGACTGGAGCAGCGTGCCGAAGCGGTAGTTGATCTCCTGCTGGCCCGCCGTGCCGACCTCATGGTGCGACCGCTCGACGGCGATGCCGGCATCGGCGAGGTTGAGGCAGATCTTGTCGCGGGTGTCGGCGAAGTGGTCGACCGGCGGTACGGGGAAGTACCCGCCCTTGTACCGGGTCTTGTAGCCGAGGTTGCCGCCCTCCTCCTCGCGGCCGGTGTTCCATGCGGCCTCGACGGAGTTGATGAAGTAGTAGCTGGCGTTCTGCTTCGTCTCGAAGCGCACGTCGTCGAAGATGTAGAACTCCGCCTCGGCGCCGAAGAAGGCCGTGTCGGCGATGCCCGTCGACTTCAGGTAGGCCTCGGCCTTCGACGCGATGTTGCGCGGGTCGCGCGAGTACTGCTCCGACGTGAACGGGTCGACGATGGAGAAGTTCATGATGAGCGTCTTCTCCACGCGGAACGGGTCCACGTAGGCCGTGGTCGGGTCCGGGATGAGCTTCATGTCGGACTCGTGGATGGCCTGGAAGCCGCGGATCGACGAGCCGTCGAACATGGCGCCGTTCTTGAAGAAGTCGGCGTCGACGGTCTGCGCCGGGACGTTGAAGTGCTGCATGACACCGGGCAGGTCGCAGAAGCGGATATCGACGAACTTGACATCCTCGTCCGTGATGAACTTCAGGACCTCGTCAGCGTTGCTGAACAAGGGCACCTCCTTGAGAAGGGGTCTGGCACAGGTGGGCACACGCGCCTGCCCTCGGCGTTGGACCCGAGACTAGGAGCGCGCGATTTCTCGGGCATGACCCGAGTGTTTCGGCGATGTAACGCGTCCGGGTGCTCATGTGGCGTGGCATACAGTCGGCTCGTGGTCGATCGCCAGGATGTCGGGGGATGGCTCGACGGGCCGGCCGCCCACCGGGCCGAGGCCACGGACTACTGGCCCGGCAAGGACCTGCGTATGCCACGCGAGGGGACCGGCTCGATCGCCCGGTTCGGGCGGCGGCTTGCCGCCGTCGCCGTCGACTGGTTCCTCTGCGAACTCGTCGCCGTCGTGCTGTTCCACGTCCGGATCCCGGCCCAGGGGGCCGCGTCGTTCATGCCGCTCGGGCTCTTCCTCGTCGAGAACCTCCTCCTCGTCAGCACGGTCGGCTCGACGGTCGGGCACCGGCTCGTCGGCCTGCGGGTCGGGGCACTCGGGCAGCCGAGCCTCTCGCCGGTGCAGGTCGTCGTCCGGTCGGTGCTGCTCTGCCTCTTCATCCCGGCCGTCGTCTGGGACAAGAACCAGCGCGGGCTGCACGACCGGGTGGCCGGGACGGTCATCGTCCGGACCTGAGTGGCGGCGGGGAGGCTACTTGCCGCGCATGGCCTTCCGGTCGACGCGGGCACGCATCGGGTCCATGCCGGCGGGGATGGGGGGCCGGAGGCCGCCGAGGGCGCGCAGCCGCTTGTTGACGACCGACACCTCCTCCTTGGTGAGGATCGGCTTCATCCGCGTCAGCTTGTTGGAGACCTTCTTCAGCGGGACGTCGCCGGCCGACTCGTCGTCGCCGACGTAGAACATCTGGATCGGCACCCCGGGAGCGACGCGTCCGGCCTTCTTGGCCTCGGCCTTGAGCAGCCCCTGGGCGCGGACCTTGGGCCCCTCGGCGAGGAGGACGATGCCAGGCCGGCCGAGCGCCCGGTAGACGAGCGCCGCCCCGGACATGTCGGTCGCCTTCGTCCCGCGGACGGCGTCGACGGCGATCGGCTCCTCGGAGGCGTACCAGCCGCGTTTGCCGATGCCCTGCAGGGTCGCCCCGACGGCACCGGGCTTGCCCTCGAGGGCGCCGTACATCGCGCTGTTGCCGCGCTGGTTGAGGACGAGCGTCGCCGCCAGCGTGGCGAGGGGGATACCGAGGATCAGCGCGTAGATCCACCAACGGCCACCGACGATCAGCCCGATGCCGACGCAGACGACGAGTGTCGCGAGCGCGGCGAGCGCCATCCACAGGCCGACCTTGGAGTCGAGCTGGCGGATGGCCTGGTAGCCCTGGCGGATCTCGGCGATCCGGCCCGGCTTCTTCTCCTTGGGCTGGGACTTGTCAGCCACGGTCGGCCTTTCGCGGGTTGTTCGGTGCGGCGGATGGCATACGGCGGTATGCGGGGTTCGGCCTCTCAGGATACGGGCCGCCCGGCGGGCGGCAGCAACGACGCCGCCTCCTGTCGGGCCGGGGCGTCGAGGTTCTCGGCGAGATGGCCGAGGTGGTCGGGGAGGGGACGGCCCCAGGCGCGCATGGCCTGGGCGTAGAGCCGACCCGCGCGGTAGGAGCTGCGGACGAGCGGCCCGGCCATGACGCCCTTGAAGCCGAGATCGCGGGCAACGTCCGACCAGTGGAGGAACTCCTCGGGCTTGACCCACCGGGCGATGGGGTGGTGCAACGGGCTCGGGCGCAGGTACTGGGTCACCGTGAGGATGTCGCAGCCGGCGTCGGCGAGGTCACGGATGGCGGCCTCGACCTCGTCCGGCTCCTCACCCATGCCGAGGATGAGGTTGGACTTCGTCACGAGCCCCGCGTCGCGAGCCATTGTGAGGACGGAGAGGGACTTGTCGTAGGAGAAGGCCGGGCGGATCCTTCTGAAGATCCGTGGGACCGTCTCGAGGTTGTGGGCGAAGACCTCGGGCCGGGCGTCGAAGACCCGGCCGACGAGCGCCGGCTCCGCGCCGAAGTCGGGGGGAAGGATCTCGACACCTGTATGCGGGTTGCGCGCGTGGATCGCCCGGATCGTCGCGGCGTAGTGGCCGGCGGCGCCATCGGGAGCGTCATCGCGGGCTACGCCCGTCACCGTCGAGTAGCGCAGGCCCATCGCGTGGACCGACTCGGCGACACGGCGCGGCTCGTCGGCGTCGAGCGGCTGCGGCCGCCCTGTGGCGATGTCGCAGAAGTCGCAGCGCCGCGTGCACGTGTCGCCGCCGATGAGGAACGTCGCCTCACGATCCTCCCAGCACTCGAAGATGTTGGGGCAGCCGGCCTCCTGGCATACGGTGTGCAGCCCTTCGCCCTTGACCATCGAGTGGATCTCGGTGAAACGCGGGCCCATCTTCGCCGTCGTCCGGATCCAGGCCGGCTTCCGCTCGATCGGCGTCTGGGCGTTGCGGGCCTCGACGCGGAGCAGTCGTCGTCCCTCGGGTGCGGCGGTCATGGTCGGTCCAGTCTATTCGGCGGTCGCCACGGGCCGGCGAGCGCCCGGTTGCCCCCGGACGCGTCGGGGTCGACTCCGTTGGAGGTCATCGCGGACCGGGCGCGGGCAGGGAACTACCTCGAACCGAGGGAGGCGACGTCGAGGGAGGCGGTGGCGAGGATGTCGGTGAGGTGCAGCTCGACGTAGGGGAGCACGTCCTGGACGGTGATCGGATGCCCCGCCTCCAGCGAGAGGTTCGTGACGCCCGCGTCGGCGATCCCGCACGGGACGATGGTCCGGGCCCAGTCCATGGTGCAGTCGCAGTTGAGCGCGAACCCGTGCATCGTCACGTCCCGCGAGACCCGGATGCCGATCTGTCCGAGCTTGCGCTCCGGACGGCCCCCGTCGGCCGGCATCCAGATCCCTGACCGCCCATCGACCCGCACCGGCTCGACGCCGAAGTCCTCGCACGTGCGGATCATGACCTCCTCGAGGCGGCGGACGTGCGCGACGACGTCGACGGGGCTTCGGAGGCGGACGATGGGGTAGCCGACGAGCTGGCCGGGCCCGTGCCACGTGATCTTGCCGCCGCGGTCGACGTCGATGACGGGGGTGCCGTCGAACGGGCGCTCGTGGGGCTCGGTCCGCTTGCCGGCGGTGTAGACGGCAATGTGTTCGAGGAGCAGGACGGTGTCCGGCTCGGTCCCGGCGACGACGGCCTCGTGGAGCTCGCGCTGGCGCTGCCACGCCTCGGCGTAGTCGACGGCATGGGGGGCGAAGCCGAGGTGGACGATCCGCATGGACGACACCGTATGCCGTACCGCCGGGTAGCCCACGCGGCGCGGCGGCCGTCGCCTGTGGAGAACCGCAGCCTACGTCGGCCGCCTCTGCGACGGTGTCCGCATGGAGGCGACACCCGAGGAGCCGGTGGTCCCCGGCATACGGATCGACGGGCTGCTCGCCCGCGGCGGCAGCTCCACGGTCTGGTCGGGCACCAGGGCGGACGGCCAGCGGGTCGCCGTGAAGGTCCTGGCCGCTGCCGACGAGACGGCCGGCGCAGGCGCGACGGGAGACCTCATCAGGGCGACGGCGCAGTGCGCTCACGTCGTACCGGTCCTCGACGTCGTCGCGCTCGTCGAGCCCTATGCCTCGACGGCCATCGTCATGCCCCTGCTCGGGGGAGGCTCGCTCGCCCGGATCGTCGGTGAGCGGGGCCGGCTCAGCGCGGGCGAGCTCGTCACGGCGCTGTCCCCGGTTGCCGGTGCCCTCGCCTGCCTTCACGACTCCGGCATCGTCCACGGCGACGTCGCGCCGGGGAACGTCCTCTTCGACGCCAGCGGGCGACCCGCTCTCGCCGACCTCGGCGTCGCGCGGGTCGTCGGGGACAGGGCCTCCGACGTGTGGGCGACCGACGGCTTCGCCGCGCCCGAGGTCGAGGTGGGCGGCCCGCCCACGGCCGAGTCGGACGTCTACGGGCTCGGCGCGTGTGCGTGGTTCGCGCTCACCGGTGAGGTGCCTGGCCCCTCCTCCCTTCGCGGCGACATCGAGGGGGCCGCTGCGGGGCTCGACCCTCGACTTGCCAGCCTGGTCCGGCGCTGCCTCGCCGTGGCTCCGGGCGACCGGCCCGATGCGGTCGAGGTCGCCCTGGAGCTGTTCGACACGGCCACGCCAGAGCCGCTACGCCTGCCCGCAGGCGCCGGGGATGTTGTCTCGCTGACCCGCAGGATGGGGCTGCCGACTGGGGCCGTCGAGCCTGGGCGCGGGGCGACGCCCACGCCGAGGCGCCGTCCGTCTCCCGCCGGAGCACTCCGCCGACAGCGCCACCGCGTCGTCGCGTCGCGTCGCCGCCGGGCCTCGGCGCGTCACCGGTCGACGACGCCACGCCGGGGCGGGTCGGTCCAGGTCGCGCTCGCCGTGCTCGCCGTCCTCGCAGTCGTCGGTGGCGTGTGGCTCGCACGCCGAGCCATCGCGCTGCCGAGCCCGACGGAGCTCACCGCGGCCACGCCGCGCAGCGACAGGGCACTCGGCGTCGCCCAGCGTCTCCTCGAGGCTCGTGCCGCCGTCTGGGTGAGGCTCGACGAGGGCGCCATCGGCGCGCTGGACGCGCCAGGGTCCCCGTCGTGGACGGCCGACCTGCTCCTCGTCCGGAGGGCACGGCAGGAGGGCTGGTCCTATGCCGGCGTACGCCTGACCGCCCGGTCCGCCGACCTTGTCGAGACGGGCGACACCGCGACCGTGCAGGTGACATACGACAGTGCGGCCTATGAGGTTCGCCGCCGCACGACCGTGGAGCACCGCCCGGCCCTCATGGGCTTGCGCGCCACCCTGCGGCTGAAACGGGTGGGGGACGGCTGGCGGGTCAGCTCGGTCGAGGGGTGACCAGCTCGGCCAAGGCGGCGGTGACGTCGTCATGCTCGAAGGTGAACCCGGACTCGAGCAGCCGGGTCGGCACGGCGCGGGTGCTCGCGAGGATGTCGGAGGCGAACCCCCCGAGGACCGTGCGGAGCGCGATGGCGGGGGCGGGCAGGAAGGCCGGACGCCGCAGGACCTTCCCGAGGGCCGCCGCGATGTCCTTCTGGCGTGCCGGGTTCGGGGCGGTGAGGTTGACCGGACCGGTGACCTCGACGTCGTCGATGAGGTGGACGAGGGCGCGCGCCTCATCGGTGATGCTGATCCACGGCCACCATTGCCGGCCGGACCCCAGCGGACCGGCCAGGCCCAGGCGGGCCAGGGGGAGCATCCGGGCGAGCGCGCCGTGACGACGGTCGAGCACCAGGCCGGTCCGGGCGAAGGCGACAGGGGCTCCGGCGTCCATGGCCGGCTTCGTGGAGGCCTCCCAGGCGCGGACGACCTCGCTGAGGAAGCCGCCCGTGCCGGCGGCGCTCGCCTCATCGAGCAGCTCCTCGCCACGGTCGCCGTAGTACCCGACGGCGCTCCCGCTGACCAGCCGCACCGGCCTGCCCGTCGCCGCGATGGCCCGGGCCACGGCATACGTGCTGTCGGTCCGTGAGTCGACGATGAGACGGCGGTATTTCGCGGTCCACCGGGCGTCGCCGACCCCGGCCCCCGCGAGGTTGACGACGGCGTCGACCCCGTCGAGCACGGCCGGGTCGAGCTCGCGCGTATGCGGGTCCCAGCCGACCTCGTCGGGGTGTTCGGGCGTGCGGCGCACGAGGGCGACGACGGTATCCCCTCGGGCGCGCAGACGCTCCCTCAGCGCGCTGCCGATCAGCCCTGAGGAGCCGGTGATGGCGACCCGTTTCGGCATGATGCCCGCCTAGACCTCGAAGGCGCCGTCCTCCAGGCGCTGCTTCATCGCGGCGAGGAACCTCGCGGCGTCGGCGCCGTCGACGATCCGGTGGTCGTAGGACAGCGACAGGTAGGCCATCGACCGGATGCCGATCGTCTCGATGCCGTCGCCGTCGCGGACGACGACGGGACGCCGGACGACGGCACCCGTCCCGAGAATGCCGACCTGCGGCTGGTTGATGATGGGGGTGTCGAAGAGGGCGCCGCGGCTCCCGGTGTTCGTGATCGTGAAGGTGCCGCCGGACAGCTCGTCGGGCGTGATCCTGTTCGTCCGGGTGCGCTCGGCGAGGTCCGCGATCTTGCGGGCCAGGCCTGCGACGTTGAGGTCGCCCGCGTCGCGGATGACGGGGACGATGAGCCCCTTCTCCGTGTCGACGGCGATGCCGAGGTGCTCGACCCCGTGGTACGTCACCGTCTCGCCGTCGATGCTCGCGTTGACCATGGGGAAGGCCTTGAGTGCCTCGCACGCGGCGAGCGCGAAGAACGGGAGGAAGGACAGCTTCGTCCCCTCCCGACGCGCGAAGTCGACCTTGACCTGGTCGCGCAGGCGGGCGATCTTCGTGACGTCGACCTCGGAGACGGTGGTCAGCTGCGCCGACACCTGGAGCGACTCGACCATGCGCCGTGCAATCGTGCGGCGCAGCCGGGACATCTTCTCCGTCCTCCCGCGGCGGTCGGAGCTCGCGACCGTGGACGACGCTGCGGGCGTGGTGGGTGCCGCGGCCGGCGCGGCTGCGCCGGGAGAGGCCTGCGCCTGGGGGGCGGGCGCGGAGGCAGCCCGTGCCGCCTCCGCCGCGTCGAGGACGTCCTGCTTGCGGATACGACCCCCGATCCCCGTGCCGGTCAGTGTGGCGAGGTCGATGTTGTTGTCGTTGGCCAGCTTGCGGACCAGGGGCGTCACGTAGGCCGACGCGTCCGCCGGCGCGGCGTCCGCTGTCTCATGGCGCGTGGACCGGTTGGTCGGCGCGGTCGACGTCCGTGCCGGTTCTGGCGCCGGTTCGGGCGCGGGTTCGGGCGCGGGGGCCGGAGCGGGCTCCGGAGCCGGTTCTGGCGCGGGGGCTGGGGCGGGGGCTGGGGCTGGGGCCGGGGTGACGTCTGGTGTCGGCGCCGCGGCGGCGGCCGCGGCCGCGGCGCCGATGACGGCGAGGTCGGCGCCGACGGGGACGGTCTCGTCCTCCTCGACGAGGATGATGGTCAGGGTGCCGGCGACGGGTGAGGGGATCTCGGTGTCGACCTTGTCGGTGGAGACCTCGAGGAGGGGCTCGTCGACGTCGACGTGGTCGCCGACGTTCTTCAGCCAGCGCGTGACGGTGCCCTCGGTGACGGACTCGCCGAGGGCCGGCATGGTCACCTTCGTGCCGCCGCCGGTGTCGTCACTGGTCGATGTGGGTGGGGCCGGAGGAGTCGCAGCGGGAGCCGGTGCGGGTTCGGGCGCGGCAACCGGCTGCGGGGTCGGAGTCGGAGTCGGCTCGGGCTGCGGTGCGGGAGGCGCGGCTTCGGCCGGCGCCTCGGGTGTGGCCGCCGCGGACCCGCCGTCACCATCGCCGATGACGGCGAGGTCGGCGCCGACGGGGACGGTCTCGTCCTCCTCGACGAG
>JAJXUB010000033.1 GCA_021783215.1 Actinomycetes bacterium
CCTCCTCGCGCTGGAGGTAGGCCACGGTCGCGCGCGCATCGGGCGCCAGCCACGTGCGCGCGGCAGCGCGCACGTCGTCGGCGGTGATCGCACGCACCCGGTCGAGGTGGGTGTTGACGGCCGTGGCGTCGCCGTGAAGCAGGGTCCGGTGGCTGATGTGGTCGGCGCGCTCCTCCTGGCTCGCGAGGGACTGGAGCCAGCCACGCTCGGTCTGGGCGAGGCTCGCCTCGAGCTCCTCCTCTGTCGGCCCCTCCTCGCGGAAGCGCTCCACCTCCTCCAGGGCCGCCGCCTCGACGCGGTCCGGGTCCTGCCCGTCGGCGAGGTCGAGGCTGAGGAAGCCGAGCGAGACGCCGTCGACGAGGCCGAAGGCGTGCGCCTCGGCACCGTGGACACGCTGCTCCCGGCGAAGCAGGCGCGTGACGATCCGCGACGTGTTGAGGCCGCCGATCGTGTCCAGGGCGATGGCGGCCGCGAGGTAGTCGTCACCCGGGTCGACGGGTAGACGCCACGCGAGGTGGAGCCGGTCGTTCGGGACGTCCTCGTGGCGGGCGAGCCGGACCGGGCCCTTGGCCGGCGGCAGCTGGTCGTGGCGCGAGGCGTCCGGCAGCGGGATGGGCGGCAGGTCGCCGAAGTAGCGCTCGACGGCAGCGAACCCGGAGTCCGGGGCCACATCGCCGCACAGGGTCAGGACGGTGTTGTTGGGTCCGTACCAGCGCCGGAAGAACTCGTGAACGTCGGTCAGGCTCGCCGCGTCGAGGTCGGCCATCGACCCGATCGTCGCGTGGTGGTAGGGGTGCTCCTCCGGGAAGACGGCCTCGTAGAGGTCGATGAGGGCATGGCCATAGGGGACGTTGTCGTAGCGCTGGCGCTTCTCCTCCTTGACGACGTCCCGCTGGTTGTCGAGGTTCGCCTGGTTGACCGCGTCGAGGAGGTGGCCCTGACGGTCGGCCTCGAGCCACAGGGCCAGGTCGAGAGCGCCCGTCGGCACCGTCTCGAAGTAGTTCGTCCGGTCGAACCACGTCGTCGCGTTGAGCCGGCCGCCGACCGCCATGAGGGCGCTGAAGTGCTCACCGCTCGCGACGTGACGCGACCCCTGGAACATGAGGTGCTCGAAGAGATGTGCGAAGCCCGTGCGCCCCGGGTCCTCATTCCGCGAGCCGACCCCGACCCACAGGTTGACGGTGACATTGGGCACGCTGTGGTCGGGCGAGACGACGACGCGAAGCCCGTTGGGCAAGGTGGTCTCGTGGATGGGGTACGCCAGGGGCATGCGGGACAGCGTATGCGGAGCGCTCCCGGGGTGATAACGCGCCGCACAGCGCGCGTCATCACCCCGCACGGGTCTGAGATCGCCCGTCCGGATACATCACATCGTCGCGGGGGCAGTGTGCTGGTTCGCACGGTTCCCCCACGGGAAGAGCCCAGGTCAACGCGTGGCTGACCTGGGCTCTCTTCGTAGCGGGGGCAGTGTGCTGGTTCAGGACATACCGGACACATGTCTCACGACATCCCGGACAGATGTCTCAGGACATAGGCGAGACTCCGTCAGCCTCCGGCTATGTCGAAGGCACGCCTGGTCATCACCGCCGTCACCGTCGAGAACCGGCCCGTCGCCGAGGTCGCCGCGACCTACGGCGTGTCCCGCTCCTGGCTCTACGAACTGCTGGCCCGCCACCGAGACGAGGGCGAGGCCGCCTTCGAACCCCGGTCCCGGGCGCCGAAGGCCTCGCCAGGCGCGACACCACCCGCGACCGTCGAGCTGGTGCTGCGGCTGCGCAAGCAGCTCCTCGAGGGCGGCCACGACGCCGGCGCCGAGACCATCTGCTGGCACCTGACCCAGCATCACGACGTAGCCCTGTCACGGGCCACGATCCACCGGATCCTGACCCGCCACGGCGCCGTCACCCCGGAGCCGAAGAAGCGACCGAAGTCGTCCTACATCCGCTTCGAAGCTGCGATGCCGAACGAGACCTGGCAGTCCGACTTCACCCACTACCCGCTCACCGACACCGACACCTTCCCCAAGGGTGTCGAGATCATCACCTGGCTCGACGACTGCACCCGCTACGTCCTGCACACCTCCGCGCACCGCGCGATCACCACCCCCATCGTCAAGGCCACCTTCAGAGAAACCGCAGGTCAGCACGGCGTCCCCGCATCGACCTTGACCGACAACGGCATGGTCTACACCGTCCGATTGGCCGGCATCGGCCGCCAAGGAGGCCGCAACGGCTTCGAGCAACAACTCCACGACTGGCACGTGGTCCAGAAGAACTCCCGTCCCAACCACCCCACCACCTGCGGCAAGGCAGAGCGGTTCCAGCAGACCATGAAGAAGTGGCTGCGCGCCCAGCCGGACCAGCCCGCCACCATCGCCGCGCTGCAGGTGCTGCTGGACAGGTTCCGACACGCGTACAACACCACCCGGCCACACCGCTCCCTACCGCACCGAGCCACCCCGGCAGCGCTCTACAACACCATGCCCAAAGCCGTCCCCGGCCCCAGCCGCGACGCCGACACCCACGACCGGATCCGGCACGACCGCGTCGACAAGCCCGGCACCGTCACCCTGCGAGTGCACGGCCAACTGCGCCACATCGGCATCGGACGAACCCACACCGGAACCCACGTCATCCTGCTCATCCAGGACCTCGAAGTCAGAGTCGTCAACGCCATCACCGGCGAACTCCTCCGCGAACTCACCATCGACCCGGACAAGGACTACCAGCCACGAACCCCGAAATGACAGACACCCGAACCCACAATCCGTGGGTTCGGGTGTCCGGGATGTCCTGAGACATCACATCGTAGCGGGGGCAGGATTTGAACCTGCGACCTCCGGGTTATGAGCCCGGCGAGCTACCGAGCTGCTCCACCCCGCGTCGGTCCCCAAACCATACGTGACGGCTTGGGGCGGCGCCAAATCGGTACTTCCCGCTCAGCCGCTGATGCTCGGGGTCGGGAGAGTCGTCGCGCCGGCCCCCCCGGTCGCGCTCGAGGACGAGGTCGACCCCGGCACGAGCCGTTCGAGATCCGCGAGCGCCTGCGCGAGCCGGTCCTGCGCCTGTCCGTACGCGGCGAAGTCGCCGGTCTTCAGAGCGGCCTGGCCCTGGTCGTATGCCGTCTGCGCCCGCCGGACCGCATCCGCGATGGACGTGTCCCCCGGCTTGGTCGGGGTCGTCGGAGTCGTCGGCGTGGTCGGAGTCGTGGGGGTCGTCGTCTGAGCCGATCCGCCGAAGACACCGGCGAGCGCCTGGTCCAGCGTGTCACCCCAACCGATCTTGTCGCCGAACACGGCGACGGTCGCGACGTTGACCGGCTTCGAGCCGGCCTCCTTGGACTGCTGGACGTAGAGCGGCTGGACGTAGAGGAGCCCGCCGCCGACGGGCAGTGTCAGCAGGTTGCCGAACGTGAACGTCGCCCCGGAGCCACGGTTCTGGTTGATGAACGACCTCAGGTCGAGCCGCTGGTCGGGGTTCTGCGACGCGGCGGTCGAGGACTCGATGGCGTTCTCCACCTGGCCCGGCCCGTTGACGTTGGACGCCGACGGCAGGGTGAGCAGCCGCAACACGCCGTAGCCCGGGTCCCGGGTGCCCGGCGTCGAGCCGGCGTCCCCGTCGGCCCCGAGGAAGCCGCGGAGGATCTCCCGGCTGCCACCGGTGGGGATGAACGTCGTCGTCAAGGTGAACGCCGGCGCGGCCTGACCGGGCATGGCGATGGAGAGGTAGTACGGGGGCTGGTAGCTGTTCTCGCTCGTCGGGTCCTTCGGGACCGCCCACACGTCGCTGCCGTTGTAGAAGGCGCCGGGGTCGGTGATGTGGTAGCGCGCGAGCACCTCGCGCTGGACCTTGAGGAGGTCCTGCGGGTAGCGGACGTGGGCTAGCAGGTCTCCCGGCATCGCCGAGAGCGGCTGGACGGTTCCGGGGAAGGCCGCCGACCACGCCTTGAGCAGGGGGTCCTTCGCGTCCCAGGCATACAGACGGACAGTCCCGTCGTAGGCGTCGACGGTCGCCTTGACGGAGTTGCGGATGTAGTTCACCTGGAGACCGGTCGGCAGCCCGGCGACCGCCGATGACGTCGCCGTGACGGAGTCGGATGTCGCCTCGCCGAGGTCGACGAGCTTGCTGTTCGGGTAGGTGCTCGTCGTCGTGTAGCCGTCGATGATCCACTGGACGCGGCCGCCGACGATCGCGGGGTAGGCGTTGCCGTCGAGGGTGAGCCACGGGGCGACCTTCTGGACGCGCTCCTGCGGGGTCCGGTTGTCGAGCATCCGGGAGTCGCCGTTGACGGCGTTGGAGAGGAGGATCTTCGGCTCGCGGTACTTCAACGCGTAGGCGAGGCGACGCAGGAGCGAGCCCATCGGCACGCCTCCGGAGCCGGCATACGTCGTCGTGGCCTCCCCGGAACCGGACGGGAAGTCGAACTCATGGGGGGCCGCGCTCTTGGGGGCGCCGACGATGGAGTACTGGGTCGACTCCTCACCGAAGTAGATCTGCGGCTGGTACGGCTTGCCGTTGGGGTCGGTCGGGGTGAACCCCGTCATGAGCGGGACCGGGTCGCCCTTGGCTCCGCGCTTGTCCGCGTAGGCCGCCACGACGCCGTACCCATGGGTGTAGACGGTGTGGTCGTTGATCCAGTTCCGTTGCGCGTCCGGCAGCCCGGCGAGGCTCAGCTCGCGGGCCGCCACGATGACGTCGGTGACCTTGCCAGAGACGGTGTAGCGGTCCGCGTCGAGGACGTCGGGGAAGGAGTAGAACGACCGCGGCGCCTCCGACTGCCGGAACGACGGCGAGAGGACGTTCGGGTCCATGATCCGGATGCCGGGGATGTTGCTCGCGGCGGCGGCCACCGCCGGCGACGTCGCATCGGTCGTCGCGTTGTACACCCGCGAGTCCACCGCGTCCAAACCGTAGGCCGCTCGAGTGGCCGCGATCGCCCGCGTGATGTAGGGCTTCTCGTACGACTGCTCCGAGGGGCGCACCCGCACGGCCTGGACCACCGCCGGGTAGATCGCCCCGACGACGACGGAGAGGACGACGAGGAGCGCGACGGCGACGAGCGGCAGGCGCCAGGTCTGGGTCCGGATGGACAGGAGGAAGAGGACGGCACAGATGACGGCGGCGACGGCCAGGATCGCCTTGGCGGGGAGCACCGCGTGGTCGTCGACGTAGCGCACGCCCGTGAAGAGGCCGTTGTCGTCGAAGGAGACGTCGTAGCGGCTCAGCCAGGACGAGGCCGCGCGGAGGAGGAAGAACAGCCCGCCGAGAACGCCGAGGTGGGCGAAGACGGCACGGGTCGTCGGACCGCGGCCGGGCAGGTGGATGGCCCCGTAGACGTAGTGGACGAACAGGGCCATGAGGAAGGCCATGACGACGGCCATGGTGAGGAACCCGACGACCGTCTCGAGCCACGGGAGGGTGAAGACGAAGAAGCCGTCGTCCAGGTGGAACTGGGCGTCCTTCGTCCCGAACGGCACGGCGTGCCGCCACAGGAGGAACGTCTGCCAGCGGCTCGACAGCGTCGTCGCGGCCAGCGCGCCGAGCGCCAGCGGCACAACGATCGTCGCCGGCCGACGGAGCGGCTCGATGGCCCGCCGGTACTGGTCGAGGACCTGCTCGGCGGGGGTCATGGGGACCATGAGGGGGCGCAGCCGGTGGGCGATGACGATGCTCGACCACACGAGACCGCCGGCGACGATGACGCCGAGGACGAACAGGCCGAGCTGGGTGGTCAGCCGGGTCGTGAAGACGCCCGTGTCGCCGACCGAGCCGAACCACAGGTAGTCCGTCCACAGGGAGGCACCCCACGAGAGCGCGGCGAGAAGGACGACGACGCCGAGGAGGACGGGGACGAGGGGTCCCGACGGCCCACGCCGCATCGGCAGCACCGGACCGGACCGGCGAGGGCCACCCGGCATACCGTCGTCGTGCTCTTCCTCGCCGTCCGACCCTGGCCAGGGCTTCTCGCTCACGCCGTCACCCTAACCCTGCCCGCTTCCCGCGCCGGCGGCTCGGTTGCTCCCGTGGGCGCCGTCAGCCGGCCGGGGACGTCTCGATCCGGGTCACGTCCGCGGCCGTGCACGTCGGGAGCCCGCTCGTGCGCCCTGCGGCGATCGCCTCGACCGCCTTCAGCGCCTCGTCGAAGGTCGTCACCGTCGTCACCGTGAGCCCCGATGGGACATGGCCGAACACCTCGTCGCAGTTGTCCTTCGGGGCGAGGAACCACTGGGCGCCCCCCTGGACGGCGCCGATCATCTTCTGGTCGATGCCGCCGATCGGGCCGACGGTGCCGTCGTCGCCGATCTCGCCCGTCCCGGCGATCCGGCGGCCGTTCGTCAGCGACCCCGGCTGGAGGATGTCGTAGATCCCGAGGCCCAGCATGAGGCCCGCCGAGGGACCAGAGACGTTCTCGATGTTGACCTTCACGTCGACGGGGAAGGCGAAGGTCCGTCCCAGGTAGATGCCGAACGTCGTCCGTCCGCCGTGAGCCTGCGTATGCAGGCTCAGGTGGACCTGAGCGCCGCCCCGCAGGACGACGACGGGGACCTCCGTGCCGGCCGTCTGACGGGCGATGGCGGCGGTGATCTCGTCGGCCGTCGTCACCGCGGTCCCGCCGATCGAGACGAACCGGTCCCCGACACGCAGAAGGCCCTTGTTCGGCGACCCCGGGGGGAAGTCGACGATGGCGATGTGCTCCGTGACGGTCATGCCGAGCTTCCGGAGGGCGACCGCCGTCGCGACGCGTTGCGAGTCATCCATCAAGGCGACGTTCTCGCTCGCGACGGACTTCTCGGAGGAGCCCTCCGGGTAGAGCGTCTCCAGAGGGATGATCTCGTCGGAGCCGCCGACCCAGGCGAAGAATGTCTCAAGCGCGGACGGCTTGTCGCTCGGGCTGCCGATCTCGAGGACGGTCGTGAAGTAGAGCGCCCCCGTGTCCGGGTAGGCCGCGGCGTTCGTCGGCTCGAGGAGGGGCTTTCCCTTCTGCGGACCCTCCGCCACGGGGCCGAGAACGTTGGTCACCGGTCCCGGCGTGAGGATGGCATACGGCACCGGGACGACCGCGGCGACGAGGAGCACGACGACACCGAGAAGGAGGAGACCGAACAGGATCGCCGGCCAGGGTCGGCGGTGGCGCACCCGGGCCTCGACGGCCGGGAGCCCGCCTTCTCCCGTCGGGGCGGACAGGCTCATCGGGCGCCGACCCACTCGTCGTGGCCGTCGTCGAAGACCTGGTGCTTCCATACGGGCACGGTGGCCTTGACCGTGTCGATGAGGTCCCGGCACGCGTCGAAGGCCTGGGCGCGGTGCGGAGCGGCCGCGGCGGCCACGACGGCGACGTCCCCGACGCCGAGGTCGTCGACCCGATGGACGGCGGCGAGCCGCACACCCTCGTGGCGCCCGGCGACGAGCTCGCAGGCGTCCCTCATCCGGTCCTCCGCGCTCGGATGCGCCGTGTACGAGAGAGCGGCCACGGCCTGACCGTGGTCGTGGTCGCGCACGAGGCCGACGAACGTGACGACCGCACCGCACCCCGGCGCCCGGACGAGCGCCGTGACCGCCTCGGCGGACGGCTCCCCCGGGCAGATGTCCGCGAGGAGCACACGCTCGGGCGCGGACGGGCTCATCGGCGCGGTCTCCTCTACGCGGGTCGTGACGGGAGGCTCATCGTATGCCGGGAACGTCGCCACGCCCTTCGTGGTTGTCTTGGTGAGTACCGCCGTGACCCCCGTCAGGAGACCGACATGTCCGACCAGCCGAACCCGACGGGCACGCCGGACCCCTTCGACGGGCTTCCGCCCGAGCTCGCCGACATGCTTCGGTCCATGGCCGCCGGGCGGCTGGACCCGGCGATGGCCCAGATGATGGAGCAGCTGGGCATGGCCCAGCTCGACCCTGCCATGCTCGCCGTCGCCGGCCAGCAGCTCCAGGCCATGCTCCGGCCCACCGCGGACGCCGGCCCGGTCGACGTGGAGCAGGCGACCGCCGTTGCCCGTTCGGCGGCGGCGGTCGACGGGGACCCGAGCGTCCTGGAGGCTCGCCGCCGCGAGGTCGCCGAAGCCGCCCGCGTCGCCCGGCTCTGGCTCGATTCCGTGACCGAGCTGCCGGCGCACGACGTCGACGCCGTCGCCTGGAGCCGCGCCGAGTGGGTCGAGGCGACCGTCCCCGTGTGGGGTGAGCTCGTCACGCCGGTGGCGACGGGTGTCGCCGACGCCGTCGGGCGGGCGCTCCGGGGCCAGCTCGACCGGCTCACCGACGCGGGGCTGCCACCGGGAGCCACCCCCGGCGGGCTCGACCCGACCGCCATCGTCGGCGCGATGGAGCCGGTCATGCGGCGGCTGAGCTCGGCGATGTTCTCCCTCGAGCTCGGACAGGCCGTCGGCGGTCTCGCCGGCCACGTCGTCTCGGGCACCGAGGTCGCCCTCCCTCTCGTCCCGGCCCGGACCGTGGCGATGATCCCGTCCAACATCGACGCGTTCGCCGAGGGCCTCGAGGTCGACCCGGCGGAGCTCCTCATCTACCTCACCGTCCGCGAGTCGGCCCGCGCCCGGCTGTTCGCCGGCGTTCCGTGGGTCGGCCCCGGTCTGCTGGCCGCCGTGCGAGCCTATGCCGGCGACATCCGGATCGACACGGACCGCATCGAGTCTGCGTTGCAGGACATCGACCCCGGCGACCCGAGCGCGATGTCCGCAATCCAGGAACGCCTGTCCGGCAACCTCTTCTCCGCACAGCCGTCGCCGGCCCAGAAGGCCGCCCTGACCAGGCTCGAGACTCTGCTCGCCCTCGTCGAGGGGTGGGTGGACGTCGTCACCGACCGCGCGACCCGGCACCAGCTGCCGGACGCCGCCGCCCTCGGTGAGGCGGTCCGGCGGCGGCGCGCGACCGGTGGGCCCACCGAACAGGCCTTCGCCCACCTCGTCGGTCTCGAGCTGCGTCCGCGCCGCCTACGTGACGCCGCCAACCTGTGGGCCGCCCTCGAGGATCGCGCCGGACAGGCACGACGCGACGAGGCGTGGCACCACCCCGATCTCGCGCCGACGGCCGAGGACCTCGACGACATCCTCGGCTATGTCGAGCGGGTCACCTCCGGTGGCGGCGCCCCGGACGCGCTCGACACCGAGCTCGAGGCACTGCTGGATGCGGAGCGCGGGTCCACGGGCGAGTGATCCCGGCCTCGTCGCCGCCTTTGCCCACCTCCACGCGGACGCGGTCGCCCGGCTCACGGAGTGGGCGGCGCCCTCCGGGCCGCAGGAGCGGCTACGGCGGGGGTTTCTCGACCATCTGGCCGCGCATCCCGATGGAGTGGCCAGGGCCGGTCCGCCCGCGCACCTGACGGCGAGCTGCCTCGTGCTCGACGGGACCGCCAGTCGGGTCCTTCTGACCCACCACCGCAAGGCGGACGCGTGGTTGCAGTTCGGCGGCCACCTCGAGCCGGGCGACCCGACGGTCCACGCCGCGGCGGCCCGAGAGACGAGGGAGGAGTCGGGCATGCGTGACGCGACGCCGCGGCCATGGATCCTCCACCTGGACCGGCACGACCTGGGGTGCGCGTTCGGCCACTGTCGGACGCATCTGGACGTGCGCTACGTCGCCGTCGCGGACGCCTCGACGCCGTATGCCGTGAGCCCGGAGTCGCACGACGTCCGGTGGTTCGCCGAGGACGACGTCGCGGAGAAGGCTCCCTCCGTGCTCCCTCTCCTTGCGGCCGCGTGTCGCCTCCTGCGCTCGAGGCCGGATGCCGTCGATGGCCGGATCGGTGGCGGCGTCGTCTAGGGTGATCCGTGATCCGGCCGCTGGACACGTCGGCCGGCCCAGGACGAAGGAGAACCACAGGATGGCTCAGGAGACCTACAAGGGCGAGTTCTACTGCGTGAAGTGCAAGGAGAAGCGGGAGGCCGAGGGCAACGTCGTCGTGTCCGAGAACGGACGCCGCATGGCCAAGGGCAAGTGCCCCGTCTGCGGGACGAACCTCAACCGCATCCTCGGCAAGGCCTGACCCGCAGGCGGCGGCCTGCCGGCGGGGGCTGTGGATGTCGGGCCGGCGTGTGCTAGGCCCGTGCCACGATGAGCCACATGCCGCACGGTCGACGGGTCGAGACGCCGGTCGAGGACCTGCTCCCCGCTGATCTGCTCGCCGCCCGACCGCGAGTCGGCGGAGCCGGCGTCGCCCTTCGCTCGGACGGCGGGCTCCAGATCGGCGTCGAGCATGGCGTCGTCCTTCGGGGCCTCGACGGCGGCGAGGTGGCCTTGCTTCGCCGGCTCGACGGTTCGACGGACGTGCGCTCGCTGCTCGCCGCGCAGGCCAGCACCGGACGCGACCCCGGACGGTTCGCCGAGACCGTTCGCCTCCTCGCCGACTCCGGGGCGATCATGACGGCTCCCGTCGCGGACATGTCCGCGGCGCGAGTCGTCATCGACGGGCACGGACGGCTCGCCGAGACCGTCGTCGACCGGCTGGCGGACATCGGCTGCCGTGACGTGCGAGCCGGGGCTCTGTCGTTGGACGTCCTCGGCCTCGAACGTGGCGCCGTGCTCCCCGACCTTGTCGTCCTCACCTCGGCGGTGCCCATCGCACCGGAGACCGGGCGCGAGTGCCTCGCTCTCGGCATACGGCACCTGCCCGTCGTCGTCGACGACCGCACGGCGACGGTCGGTCCGCTCGTCGAGCCCGGCCGGCCGCCGTGCCTCGAATGCGTCGACAGCGGCCGCGCCGACCGCGACCCCTCGTGGCCTGCGCTGCGCAACCAGCTGTCCGGCGCACCGCTGGTCGCTACCGGGCCCGTGGGTGGCGGCTCGACGCTGACCGGGTTCGCGGCGGCGCTGACCGCCCTCGTCGTCGCCTGCGCGCTCCGGGGGGACGCGCCGGCCGGGGTCAGCTTCGACGTCTGCCTCCCCTGGCCGCGTGTCGTCCAGCGCCGGTGGTCACCGCATCCTGGGTGTGCGTGCGGGAGAATGGCTCCGTGAGCGATATCCCGCGCAGTGCCGTGGCCCGGACCGCGCGTCTGGTCTCGCTGCCCCTTGGCATCGCCGGCCGGACCGCGCTCGGGCTCGGCAAGCGCGTCGGCGGCCGTCCCGCCGAGATCGTCGCCGCGGAGATGCAGGCCCGCACGGCGGAGCAGCTCTTCAGCGTCCTCGGCCAGCTCAAGGGCGGCGCCATGAAGGTCGGCCAGTACCTGTCCGTCCTCGAGGCGGCCATGCCGGAGGAGCTCGCCGCCCCCTACCGCGCGACGCTGACGAAGCTGCAGGAGGCGGCCCCCCCGATGCCGGCCGCGACGGTCCACTCCATCCTCGCGACCGAGCTGGGAACCCGGTGGCGCGCGACGAAGTTCCGCGAGTTCGACGACAAGCCGGCCGCGGCAGCCTCCATCGGCCAGGTCCACAAGGCCGTGTGGCGCGACGGCCGCGAGGTCGCCGTCAAGCTCCAGTACCCGGGAGCCGCCGACGCCCTCATCTCCGACCTCACCCAGCTGGCCCGGATCGCTCGGGTCGCCGGCGTCTGGCTGCCCGGGCTCGACGTCAAGCCCATCACCGACGAGCTGCGCGCCCGCGTCAGCGAGGAGCTCGACTACGACCTCGAGGCGAAGCAGCAGCGGGCGTTCCACCGGGCCTTCGACGCAGACCCGAGGTACCGGATCCCCGACGTCCTCGCTCACTCCGAGCACGTCATCGTCAGCGAGTGGATCGACGGGCGCCCGCTCTCCGACATCGCCGCGAACGGCACGCAGGAGGAGCGCGACGCGGCCTCCGACCTCTACCTGTCGATGCTCGTCAACGCCCCGGAGCGGGCCCGGATGCTCCACGCCGACCCGCACCCCGGCAACTTCCGG
The DNA here is from genome assembly GCA_021783215.1 of Actinomycetes bacterium. Lineage (GTDB taxonomy): Bacteria > Actinomycetota > Actinomycetes > Actinomycetales > Dermatophilaceae > JAJXUB01. Next base: position 11,825 of record JAJXUB010000033.1, read on the forward strand.
CTCACGCCGGACGGGCGACTCGGCGTCCTCGACTTCGGCGCGGTCAACCGGCTCCCCCACGGCCTGCCGAGCGCGATCGGCGAGTTCCTCTCGTACGCCCTCGCCGGCGACTCCCACGCGATGGCCGACGGGCTGCGACGGGAGGGGTTCATCAAGGCGAACATCCCCGTGAACCCTGACGAGCTGCTGACCTACCTGTCCCCCTTCATCGACCCGCTGCGGCACGAGACGTTCACGTTCTCCCGCCAGTGGATGCGCGCCTGCGCGACCCACGTGCAGGATCCCCGCAAGCCGGAGTTCCTCATCGGGTTCAAGCTCAACCTTCCGCCGGGCTACCTGCTCATCCACCGGGTCTGGCTCGGCGGGGTCGGTGTCCTGTGCCAGCTCGGCGGGACGACGCGGGCGCGCGACATCGTCCTGTCGGCGCTGCCCGGCGTCGTCGAGGGGATCCTCCCCGACCCGGTCTGAGCCCGGGTGTTCACCACCACTGGCTGTCGAGCTTCCCCTCGATGCCCCGCAGGTTCTCCCGGGCACACCGCTCGCACGTCCAGGTGCGGCGCCCGCGCTCGAGCCCGCTGCTCCACGTCAGGCGCGCATGGGTCACCTCCGCCTCCGTCGTCGCCGTCAGGCCGCACGTTGAGCAGACAGGGCTCGCGTCGTCGGCCACGTCAGGCCTTCGCCGCCTTGGCGGCCCTCTTCGTCGCACGGACCTTCTCGAGCGACTCGGCGTCGACGACGTCGGCCACCGAGCGGAACGAGCCGTCCTCGGCATACGGACCGGCCGCCTGCCGCCACCCCTCCGGACGTATGCCGAGCCGCTTGCCGAGGAGGGCGGCGAAGATGCGCGCCTTCTGGTCACCGAACCCGGGGAGGGCCTTGAGCCGCGTGACGAGCGTCGCCGCGTCCGGCGCCGTCGTCCAGAGGCGGTCCGCGCCGCCGTCGTAGTCCTCGACGACGACCCGGGCCAGCTGCTGGATGCGGCCCGCCATGGCGCGGCCGTACCGGTGGATCGCCGGTGGCGTCGCGCACAGGTCCGCGAAGGTCGCCGGGTCGGCGGCGGCGATGGCCTCCGGGTCGAGGGTGCCGAAGCGCTCCTTGAGCTTCCACGGCCCGCGGAACGCCTGCTCCATGGGGTACTGCTGGTCGAGGAGCATGCCGACCAGAAGGGCGAACGGATCGCTCGAGAGGACGGCGTCGGCGGCGGGGTCCTGGGCGAGGACGAGGGACGTCATACGGGCCATCATGGCCGACTCAGTGCGGCAGTGGGGTCTTTCGCGGACGCCCGCGGGGGCGCTTGCGGGCGACGATGTCGCCCATCACGAGCAGCTCACCGCCCCAGACGCCCCACGGCTCACGGCGGTCGAGGGCGCCGGCGAGGCAGGCCTCCCGCACGGGGCACGTCCGGCACAGCGCCTTGGCGAACTCGACGTCCTCCGGTCGCTCCGCGAACCAGATCTCCGGGTCGCTCTCCCTGCAGGGGATCTCCTCGGTCCCGCTGTCACCCTCGAGCCAGAGGTCGGGCGCGATGAGGTCGATGAGCGTCGTCAGCTCCATTGGTCTCGCCTCCTTGTCCTCGGGACCCCTGGTGGGGGTCCCTTCGTCGTGCTGCCCTCCGCCCGGTGGGGCGGCTGGCCGGTGTTCGTCCATGCTCATCGGTTGCTGCCTTGCGCTTGCGCGGCCGACGCAGAAGGCCGCGGTTCCCGTGTCGGGATCCGCGGCCTTTGGAGGTGGCACGCCGTCGGGTGCTAGACGGGTGGTGCGTCCAGGTGCGGATACGCGACGTCCGTGGTCGGGACGACGGCGTACGTGACGCCATCGGTGCCAACGCCGGCCCTGCCGAGGCCGGAGACGAGGACACCGGTCCCCTGGTGGGCGCTGCCGGTGGGCGCGAGCAGCCGGCCCCGGGTCGACCCGGGCGCGCCCGGCACGGCAACGGCCCCGATCGTCTCGGTGCTCCATGCGGTGCTCATGCTCTTCACTGGTCGACCCTCCTTCCGTTGCCGTCTCGGCTCCGCGCGGGGGCGGAGAAGTACGCAGAGGCTACGTCAGAGGCCGCCGCCTCGCCAAGGGAGTTTCTCGAGCGGCCCGTCTGTCGCCTCCGGACCGGTTGCGGCGCAACGGGTTCACTCGCCCCCGGCGAACACGTCCTCGGGCGTGGCGCCACCGAGGATGGCGAGAACGTCTGCGCCGTAGAGGCCGAGCTTGCGCGGCCCGACGCCGGAGATGCCCGCGAGCGCGGGCTCGTCCTCGGGCGCCCGTTCGGCGATGGCCGTCAGCGTCGCGTCCGTGAACACGACGTATGCCGGCACCTTCTGGGTGCGTGCCATCGCCAGCCGCCACTGCCGAAGCCGCTCGAACAGGGCTTCGTCGTAGGTCGACGGGCACGTCGCACAGCGCCCGATGGTGATCTGCGCCGCGGTCGTCAGCTCGGCTCCGCACGTCCGACAGTCGCGGCGCCGGGCCGGTTTCGCCGTGCGGGCCCGGCCCGGGTCCGAGCGTTTCGGCCGGCTCCGCGCGGAGTCCCCGAGGACCGGCGCGGTCGCGTCGAGGAACCGCGACGGCCGGCGCGTGGGCCGGGCCCCGGGTGTCCGGGCCCCGGCCCACGACAGGCTCAGGCGGTGCCGGGCACGGGTCATCCCGACGTAGAGGAGGCGCCGTTCCTCCTCGATGGCGTCGACACCCTCGGCCATCGTGATGGGGATGAACCCGTCGGAGCATCCGGCGATGAAGACGGTGCGCCACTCCAGTCCCTTGGCCGCGTGCAGCGACGCGAGGGTGACGCCCTGGACCGCGGGCGCGTGCTGGGTCGCGGCCCGCTCGTCGAGCTCGCGGACCAGGTCCGGCAGGCGCGCGTCCGCAATGGCCGCCACGAGGTCGTCGGCGAGGGCGGCGAGGGCCGCCAGCGACTCCCAGCGCTCGCGTTGCGCACCACCGGCCGTCGGCGGCTTGCGCGTCCAGCCGGCCCCGACGAGCACGTCGCGGACGAGCTCGGGCATGGGCTGGCTCCCGTCGTCCGACCGTGCCTGGCCACGGAGGAGGACGACGGCGTCGCGGACCTCCTTGCGCTGGAAGAACCGCTCGCCGCCCCGGACGAGGTAGGGGATGTCGCGTTCGGCGAGCGCCGCCTCGAAGCCCTCGCTCTGGGCGTTCGTCCGGAAGAGGACGGCGATGTCCCCCGGCGCCTCGCCGGCCGCGACGAGCTCGCCGATCTCCGCGGCGACACCCTGCGCCTCCGCGGGGTCGTCGGCGTAGGTCCTCAGGACGGGAGCGGGCCCCGAGCCACCCTGCGCGACGAGCTCGACGGTCGCCACTCGCCCCGGCCGGCCGCTGCCGAGGACGAGGTTGGCCAGCCGGACGACCTCGGGCGTCGACCGGTAGTTGCGGACGAGGCGCACGACCCTCGCCGCCGGATGGAGCCGGGGGAAGCCGAGGAGATGCTCGGGCGAGGCACCCGTGAAGGAGTAGATCGTCTGGGCGGGGTCGCCGACGACGCACACCTCCTCTCGGTCGCCGAGCCACGCGTGCAGGAGCCGCTGCTGGAGGGCGTTGACGTCCTGGTACTCGTCGACGACGAGGTGCCGGTACTGGTCGCGCACGGTCGCGGCGATGTCGCTCCGCTCCTCGAGGATGCCGACCGTGATGAGCAGGACGTCCTCGAAGTCGATGACGTTCCGCGCGCTCTTGACCTCCTCGTAGGCCGCGAGCAGCCGGGCCATCGCCGTGACGTCGAGTCCCGGCGCCTGCCTCCCGTGTGCCCGTGCGGCGGCGGCATACGTGTCCGGGGTCAGCATGGACACCTTGGCCCACTCGATCTCGGCGGCGAGGTCACGGATCGTTGTGCGGTCGAAGGACATCCGCAACCGGCCGGCCGCCTCGGCGACGGCGGACGCCTTCTGGGACATCACCTCCGGAGCGGCGCCACCGATCGCCTGCGGCCAGAAGAAGTGCAGCTGTCGCAGGGCGGCGGCGTGGAACGTCCGCGCCTGCGCGCCCCCGACCCCGAGGTCGCGCAGCCTCGTCCGCATCTCGCCGGCGGCGCGGGCCGTGAACGTCACGGCGAGGACGCGCTGGGGCTGGTACGCCCCGGAGAGGATGCCGTAGGCGATCCGATGCGTGATCGCGCGCGTCTTGCCCGTGCCCGCACCGGCGAGGACGCACATGGGACCGACCGGGTTCGACGCGACCTCGCGCTGCTCGGGGTCGAGGGCCTCGAGGACGGCGTCGGCGTTCGGGTGTGGGGCGCGCGTGGACATCGGACCGATCGTCGCAGACGTCACCGTCACCGCGGCAGGGCCGGCCCGCGACGGGGTCGTCACGAGGGCCGCAGCGGCTGGTCGGGCGCGTCGATCCGGCCGCCGTACCAGCGTTCGATGAGATGCCGGGCGATCGACAGGCGGGGCGAGAGGAGGACGGACCGGTCGGCGACGGCGGCGCGCAGCTCGGCACGGGTGTACCAGCGAGCCGCCTCTATCTCCCCGTCCTGCGGAGTGATCTGCGTCGGGCCGATGGTGCGGGCCGTGAAGCCGACCATGAGCGAGCTGGGGAACGGCCACGGCTGGTCCCCGAGGTAGCGGACGTCCGTCACCGTGAGCCCGACCTCCTCGGCGACCTCCCGGACGACGGCGGCCTCGAGGCTCTCCCCCGGCTCGACGAAGCCGGCAAGGACGGAGACGCCCTTGCGTCGGAAACCGCGCCCGCGCGCCAGAAGGAGCCGGTCGTCGGCATCGACGACGGACATGATGACGGCCGGGTCGGTGCGCGGGAAGTGCAGGCTCCCGTCCGTGGGGCAGCGCCGGACCCAGCCTGCCTGGACCGGGACGGTCCCGCTACCGCAGCGGGGACAGAACCGGTGGCTCCGGTGCCAGTTGCCGACACCGAGGGCGGTCGCGAGCAGCCCGGCCTCGCCGGGGTGGAGTCGGGCGCCGGCGAACCGCAGGTCGAGGCTCCCGTCGTCCGCCTGGTCCTCGAGGACGGCGACGTATGCCGTCCCGGCGCCGCCACCGGGAAGGTCGCCGGCACGGTCGATGCCGAGGAAGACGGCGGTGCGCTCGGCGTCCGCCGCCTCGGGCGGCCGGAAGGCCAGACGGGCCGTCGTGCCGGGCCCCTCCTCGACGCGGACCCGCTCACCGACGACCGGCAGGACACGTGTGGCGGGGTCGGCGAGCAGCCCGGGGATCAGCCCCTCGTCGGTGCGCCGGTCGGCGGCGCGGTCGAGGATGCCACCACCCAGAGGCAGATCGGCGAGGGTTTCGACGGGTCGCGCCACGGCATCCACCCTAGATGCGGGTGGTCGGCATACGGTGTCGCTGTGGAACGCACGCCGCTCGCTCTCGCCGCGCTCGCCAGCGCCGCCGTGCCCGGGCTCGACCCTGTCACCGTCGGCGGGGTCCCCAGCGCCCCGGACAGTGACTACGACATCGCCTTCGTCACCGACCGTGAGAACCGGCGCTGGGTCGTCCGCGCGCCCCGGACCCCCGCGGCGGGGGCCCGGATGGAGATGTCCGTCCAGCTGCTGGGTCTGGTCGGTCGCCGGCTGCCGTTCGCCGTGCCCGTCGTTCGCGGGTTCGTCGACGTCCCCGTCGACGGCCGCGCAGAGGTCTACCCGTTTCTTCCGGGCCAGTCTCTCGACTTCGCCGCGCTTCCCGCCGGGCAGGGCCTCGCCGTCGAGCTCGGTCGCGCACTGGCCGCGCTGCACAACCTCGACCCCCAGCTCTTCGACGAGGCGGGGCTGCCGGCCTACGACGCGGACGCCTACCGGTCCCGGCGTCTGTCCGACCTCGACCGTGCCGCCGCGACGGGCCGCGTGCCGACGGCCCTGCTGGCTCGGTGGGAGCGCGCGCTCGAGGACGTCTCCCTATGGCGGTTCGCCCCGACACCGATCCACGGCGACCTCACCGGCGACCAGGTTCTCGTGACGTTCGGTGACGCCGAGGACGCGTCGACCGGCAAGGTCCGCGCCGTCACCGGCTGGGAGGACGCCAAGGTCGCCGACCCGGCGGACGACTTCGCGGCGCTCGTCGCCGAGGCCGACCCCGCGGCCGTCGAGACGGTCCTGGAGGCGTATGCGCATACGCGCGTGGAGCGCCCTGACCCGAACCTGCTCATCCGGGCGCGCCTGGCATCCGAGCTCGGCCTGCTCGCCGAGCTGCGGCGCGCGCTGACGGCCGGGCGGGCCGAGGCCGCCGACGCGCACACGGCAGCGCTGCGACGGCTCGACGAGCAGGTCCACGCCGAGCAGGAGTCGAGGGACGACTACCGGCGGACCTCGCTGAAGCCCGCGCGCGCCCTGACTCGGACCGCGCCGCCGGTGCTCACCGACGAGGACGACGAGGACGACGACGTCCCCGACGACGGCCTGAACGACGTCCCGGACGACGCGGACTCCGAGGAGGGCGTGCTGGAGGTCAGCCGCGAGGACGTCTCCGCCGAGCAGGAGGTCCGTCGGGCGTCGGGAGCCTCCGAGACCGACGAGCCCGAGACGGACGACCCTTCCGAAGAGGACGACGGACTCGGAGGCGACGTCGGGGCGGCACCGGGAGACCAGCCCGAGCACAGCGCCCGCTGAGCATCGCCTCACGTCCCGAGGACGGCCTCGATCTCGGACGCCGAGGGTAGCTCCGGCCACACCGTCTCTCCGGTCGCCGCGTAGAAGAACGCGCCCCGGACATCCTGCGGCCGAAGCCGGTGCAGGCGAGCCCAGGCGAGGGCATAGGCACCGAGCTGGATGGCACGGATCGC